>CAKRUL010000021.1 GCA_934403665.1 uncultured Clostridia bacterium
AACATACACCTTATTTTACACCTTTTGCTGACGATATTATGCGAAAATAAACCAGGTTATGCCAGAAAGCAAAAATTAACAGAGGCTTACAAAGCCCGAAAAACCAAGAAAAACTAAGAAATGCGAGGTTATGCAACAATGATAAAAGTACTTTTCATCTGCCACGGCAATATTTGCAGAAACCTCTGGCTCTACCTTGCGGATATTAATGAGCAGGCGCAGAGCAGATTGCAGCTGATAATTAGGCAGATGCAGGAAGCCGAGTCTGTATCTGAGAAACTGAGTAGAAACGTGCCTGCTATCACATAATTATTGGTATTTTTGTGATTGCCATCACACTTTTATGCATTTCAATGTGTTTGTTGATCAATAAAATATAAATTTTCCGGAAACGGCAAAAAAGAATCGAACAACCTTAAGATTGTTGTATTTATTGCCGATAATGTGATATACTACATTGTAGTAAAGTGTAAATTTAGATTTGATTGATAACGGAGGGGAGCAGATGCGGTACCTTTCAGTTACTGAAATAGCAAAAAAGTGGAATGTTTCAGAGCGCAGCGTAAGAAACTATTGTGCCCATGGACGAGTAACCGGTGCGTTTCTTACCGGAAAAACTTGGAACATTCCTGAAAATGCGGAGAAACCGGAGCGTTCTAATAAAAAGAAAGAACAGCCGATTACATTGCTTGATATTTTGCGGGAGCAGAAAGCAAGTAAGTATTCCTGTGGTATTTATCACAAGACACAGATTGATTTAACATACAATTCAAACCACATCGAGGGCAACCGTCTGACTCACGATCAGACAAGATATATTTTTGAAACTAACACCATCGGTGTAGAAAACGAAGTGCTGAATGTTGATGATATTATTGAAACAGCAAATCATTTCCATTGTATTGACATGATTATTGACAATGCTAAAGCAACTTTGACAGAGAAGTTTATCAAAGAGCTGCATCTGATTCTGAAGAACGGTACCAGTGACTCCAGAAAAGATTGGTTCGCTGTTGGTGATTACAAAAAGATGCCCAATGAAGTCGGTGGTATGGATACTGCACTTCCGGAAGAAGTTACCGATAAAATGAAAGCGTTGCTGACAGAATACAATGCCAAGGAAGAAAAGACTTTTGAAGATATTCTGGACTTCCATGTGAAGTTTGAAAGAATCCATCCATTCCAAGACGGCAATGGCCGTGTCGGCAGGCTAATTATGTTCAAAGAGTGTCTGAAATACAATATTGTACCGTTCATCATCGAGGATAATTTGAAAATGTTCTATTACCGTGGACTGGAAGAATGGAACAACGAAAAAGGATTCCTGACAGACACTTGTCTGACAGCACAGGATAAGTATAAGGCATATTTGGACTATTTTAGGATTGCGTATTAAGCAGGAATGATAAGCAGAATTTCTACACCGAAACCGAACATGAGAGGCTGCCGATAAAACGGGATACCCATACCACAGGGCCCAGCCTTAGGGCGGGTACTCATAAGAAAGCAATTTAAAAATTTCGATTATGAGCATCTGTCAGACAGGATTGGTCAACGAAAAAACACGCCATATTCAGCTTCAAAGGCTGGGGATGGCGTGTTTTCTGCTTATTTGCGTTTTCGTTTCCCTTTTCCATACGACTGGTATGGTATTGCCTTGCCACGCTGGTTAGTTGGACTTTTCATGTACTTGGGAAACTTCAAAACATCAATGTCAAAAAGGGGTTCACGGATTGATTTTCATCATCGCTGAGAAACCGGGTACAGCGCAGTCCATGAACGATTTTCATCCAGATGCAGATGTTATTCAGGTCTTACCTTTCGAAGAATGAAATAATCCGTGTGATACCGTAGTTCCTCCAGATTGGCGCGCTTCATATTGCGAATGCGGTTTTGAAAGAACGGGATGGGAGGTACAAAACCGTTTGTTCCTCTCTCAACTTCTACAATCAGAACCGTTTTTTCCTTCACGGCCTCCACGCCTGCGAAATCCGGTTTAAAAGAATACTTCCCCGTGTCGGTATCTACCGTCAGCGTATCGAGGAAGGTGTCCTGAAAGCTCAGTTTGTAAATTTCCATAAACTCACCTCCAAAGATGATTTCATGTTAATTCCATTCATCAGCCAACAGGAAATCGCAGATGTTGCGGTGCTTGATTCCGTTGCGGCTCATGTCGAACTCATCCAGAGAGACAACATATTTCGGGTAGTTATCGCAGATGTTGTCATACGCTTTGAACTCACGACGGACGGTCTCATCGGATGCCAGCAGATAGGCAACCTGAACATACAACTTCTCTCCGCGCTTGTCGCACACAAAGTCGATCTCCTTGTCTCCGGTTCTGCCGATTGTAACTTTATAGTTCCGGCGCAGCAGTTCCAAATACACGATGTTCTCCAAAATGAGGTTGATGTCACGCATATTACCGCCGAAAACAGCCTCCCGGATGCCGTGGTCGGCAATGTAATACTTCTCATTGGATGCAAGAATCTGCTTTCCCTGCAAATCCTCGCGCTTGACCTGATAGAACAAATAGGCGTCGCAGCAGTATTTGATGTAGTTCAGGATTGTCTCCGGTGCAACGGTTCGCTTCTCGTTTTTGAGGAACTTCGCCAGAGAAGTAGCGGAGAAGGTCGTACCCACATTCGCAATCACATAAGCGATGACGCGTTCCAACAAGTCTACATCACGGATCTTGTTCCGTTTCACAATATCCTTGAGCTGAACAGAGTTGAACAGATCATGGAGGTACAGCTTGGAAGGAGCATCCTCGTAGCGGATGTTGGCAAGGTACGGCATACCGCCGGATAAAAGATACTTCTGAAAGCATCTTTGGACCGGCTCATCAGGCGCGATGGGGCGGTACAGTTCCAGAAATTCCGCGAAGGAGAACGGATAAATGATGAACTCCACATAGCGTCCGCCGAGATAGGTGGAAAGCTCACCGGACAGGAGCTTTGCGTTTGAACCGGTGATATAGATGTCGCAGTCAAGCGATACACGCAGGGAGTTGATACATTTCTCCCAGCCTTTTACCTCCTGAATCTCATCAAAAAACAGATAGACCTTGCCGGGGATATCCGAAGCTCTCCTGGTAATCTCATCATGCAGTGCCTTTGCAGTTTGCAGATGAGCGTAGTTCAAATCCTCAAAGTTGATGGAGATAAACTGAGCAGGGCTGACACCGGACTCCACCAGTTCCTCTTTGATCAGCTCCAACATGACCGATTTACCGCACCGGCGAATACCGGTCATGACCTTGATCAGCTCCGTTCCGATAAACGGACGGATGCGCTTCATATACATTTCACGTTTAATCATCATAATCAGCCTCCTTGCCTGTGGCTGAGCATAGTATATCACATTTATAGCTGAAATCCAATGACACATTCTTGAATTTATAAGTTATAACTGATAAAATCTAAAATTCATTAAATTTCGACAGCTACGAACGGAAGTATGCAAAGGAGGCTGAGTGGTGAAATCCCTCGCTGTTTCGGCGGAACGGGCAGAAAAAGTCCCCACGGGAGTTATTTCCCGTGGGGCTTGCGGCTCTTTTCTGTTTTACCTTTCCCAATCGGACTTGTGGGCCTTATCCCACTGAATGAACTGATGAAAGAGGAAACGGCCTGACCGAAGTCATGCCGTTCCTGCTCAGTCACAGAATGGGTTTGCTCATATAATTGCAGGGCACGGTGTTTCTTTTCGTATGTGAACAATGTACTTACTTCCTCCTTGAGGCCTCTGCTATGTCCAACTTTTCGTCTCCCCCGTCTCTATCTGCAAATCCTTTGCGTTGATGAGCGTTTCCTGCTTGCATTTCGGGCAGTATAGAGGATAGTTTTTTAAAACGCTATCTTCCCGTATTTTATTGTGTGTTTTTCTACCACAAACAGGGCAGAGCACCCATTGCGTTTTTATTATCACCATCTTTAGATATTTATTCCTTTGAATTTATTTTTACTGTTTTTCACTATGATTGCAATTTCCGCCACAGCCACCATTACAATGACCATGACTGTCGCATTGTTTTGCATAAGGGCAACCGATACATTTTCTGCCTTTTTTCTTTTCTCTGACAAGATAAAGAATGATAGATCCAATCAGTACAATCAGTATTCCTGCTACAACAAAGTTCTCCATAATTATACCCCTAAAGCATACGTTGCTTTCATTTTTTTGTTTGTATTATGAATCAGCGCAGCAATCACCAAAACGAAGGCAAGAATAGCAACAAGCCCGCCGATAGCTGCAAGTGCATTCAAAGAAGTCGGAGAGGTGATAAGTGTACCGATCGTATAAACAAGATAGCCTATTGTGTAACCAACGCCAAGCTGCAAGCCAATCCCTGCCCAGACCCATTTTCTGCTTTTCATTTCAGAGTTCATCGCTCCAATAGCGGCAAAGCAAGGCGGTGTGAACAGGTTAAACATCAGATAAGCAAGCGCAGCTACCTTTGTGATAGCTATAATTCCTGCAACCTCTGCTCCTGCACCTTCCATAAGGGCGAGTTCCTCGGTGTCAATCAGATTTTCAAGTCCTACAAAGCAGACAGCGAGCGTCCCAACGACATTTTCTTTTGCAATAAAACCTGTAACTGCTGCTGCCGCAAGCTGCCAGGAAAGTACGCCGACAATCGGAACAAGAAGATATGCAAATGGACCGGCAATAGAAGCCAGAATGGAAGTATCTGCCGCCTCTGCGATCTGAAAACTCCAATCAAAGGTCTGCATGATTTGCACAACTGTATTGCACAAAAGTATAATGGTAGCCGCCTTTACGATGTACGCCCAGCCTCTTGCACACATTGACTTGAAGGCACTCCATAAAGAGGGAGCTTTGTATTCAGGAAGCTCTATGATAAAGTAGGATTTTCTGGATTTATATCCCGCAATCTTATTTACGATAAATGCTCCGATAAAAATAAGCAAAATACCCGATAAATACATAATCGTACTGACCCAGCCTGCATTTTCGAAGAATGCTCCGGCAATCAAAGCAATTACGGGTATCTTTGCACCGCAAGGCATAAACGGGGTGAGCATTGCTGTTACTCTGCGTTCACGGTCATTTCTAATTGTCCTGCTTGCCATAATACCGGGAATTGCACAACCAGTTCCAATTACAAAAGATATTACGGATTTACCCGATAAACCTACTTTTTTGAAAATCGGGTCAAGCACAACGGAAACTCTTGCCATATAGCCGCAATCTTCTAAAAGAGCTATAAGGAAGTACATGACCATTACAAGAGGTAAAAATCCGACAACTGCACCGACACCGCCGATAATACCGTCCACAAGCAGAGCGTATAAAAACGGATTTGCTTCTGCTAAAAGCCCGCCTACCCATTCCTGAAAAGCTTCAATCCAACCTACAAGTAGGTCAGCGATAGGAGTTCCAAGCCAATTTTGTGATATTTGAAAAACAAGAAACATCACAACCGCAAAAATAGGAATACCAAGCCATTTATTTGTCAGTACCTTATCGATTTTGTCATTGAAATTTTTATCTTTTGTTAAAACCTTGCGTGTTTCGGTAAGAGATACAATTTTATTTACAAACTCAAAACGCTTTCGGTCTGCTTCTTCGACAGCCTGTTTATCCGTCAAGTCAATATTTCCCTGATGATAAGGAGCAATCTGTTTTCCACCTGCACAAGCAACTGCCTCTTCAATTACTTCTTTTAACCCATCTGCCGATGTTGAAACCGTTCTAACAACAGAGCAACCCAATTTTTGACTGAGTAAATTCGTATCAATCTGCGTTCCTCTTTTGGCGTTAATATCGCTCTTGTTTAGGGCTACCACAACAGGAATGCCAAGTTCTAAAAGCTGCGTAGTAAAGAAAAGACTGCGGCTCAGATTCGCAGCATCGACAATGTTGATGATAACATCAGGATTTTCTTGCCTTACATAAGAGCTTGTAATGCTTTCTTCGCTCGTAAATGGGGACATCGAATATGCACCGGGAAGGTCAACAGCAATAAGCTGTTCGTTCTCCGTACAGTATGATTTTTTAATCGGATGTTCTTTTTTCTCTACGGTAACTCCTGCCCAATTTCCCACTTTTTCATTTCGCCCCGTCAGGACATTATACATAGTGGTTTTACCTGAATTCGGATTACCTGTTAATGCAATTCTCATTTGAATTCCTCCTTTTTGTTTTCACTTTATATATTTCCTTGCGGATAAAGTTACATTGTCTGTTAGCAACCGCTAACTCTTTGCGGCAAAAAAAGCTGATTTATCATCAGCAATTTTCAGATGGCGATAGCGTCCATCAATTGATTATCAATGTTGTATCTTCCGTCTTTTATGGAAACAACACCACCACTTTTCAGATGAGATACTACAGTTATCGTCTCTCCGCTATAGCAGCCAAGAGAAAACAGAAAGGCATTTAATTCTTCATCATCTGTGATAATATCTTTGATTATGTATTCTTTCCCTTCCTCGGCGTTTTTGAGCGTCATACTCATAACCATTCCTCCTATATCCTAATTGCCTTAGCGGTTAGCTATTGCTAACTTAATGCGTTAAAAAATGGTTAGCAACCTCTAACCAATTAATAGTGTACTCGTTTCCGTTTCATTTATCAACCCTATTTTACAAAAAAAGTCTAACAAAATGTCTAACATGGAGTGAAGCATTGATTTTCTACCCTAAAGATGCTATCATAGTTAGCAATGGCTTATTCAGAATCCTATGCTCTGGGAGGTGTAATTTATGTCCCTTAAAGAATCAGGCGAGATGTATCTTGAAACCATCTATATTTTAACGAATTCGCAAAATGCTGTTCGCTCTGTTGATGTTGCGGAATATATGAATTTTACGAAGCCAAGCGTCAGCCGCGGCGTAGGACTTCTGAAAGAACAGGGATATATTGTGGTTGATAATGATGGTTATCTTACCCTTACAGAAGAAGGGACTGCTCTGGGCAAAAGGATATATGAACGCCATACCGTATTAACGGAACTGCTGAAAGCAATCGGTGTTGATGATGAAACTGCTGCTGCCGATGCTTGCCGCATTGAACACGTTATTAGTGAGAAAACTTTTGACAGTATCAAAAAATATTCTTCAAAACTACAGAAATTGTAAATAATCGGCAGGAAGTTCATTCCCTGCCGATTATTTGTTTATGCGAAGATTATCTCTTTCCCCACGATTTCCCTTACACAAGCTTGTATATTGTTCATCATTCGTGTCCACTCTAAAGAGTTTTCCGCCTTTAGTTGCTCTGTGATATCTTGCGCCTGTTTCATCTGTTCTATGAGCCTTTCATAGCAGTGTCCGTTGCCTGTTGATTAACGGCAGCAAGGTAAACGTTCAGCCTGCCGCTTGTAAGCAGGGTTATGTAGGTCGCTTTGCGGTATTCTTTCAGATACCGCAAGTGCCGTTGTCCCCACAAACCGATAGGTTGTTCTTTTTTGTTTGGTAAGATAAGACAAGGAAGATAATAATCTCCTTGCAACTCATACCAAAGACCATTGTTTTCGTCATAAATGTACTTGTCCATTTTGAAATCCTCCAGCATAATATATTCGCACATAGGTCACAGTTCTCCGATTGCCGCACTTTGTTATATCTTATTATGAGATTTTCTTGCCCTTGAATTTGCCTTTATTAGCGCTCGGGGAAAGAGTAAACTTGTGTGAAATCATATAAAGGATACTGCACTTCCGGAAGATGTTGCCCACCGTATGGATCAATTAAGTGTGTGGGCTGCGGTTGGCCGCCGACTCTACGTAACGTCGATTGCTTTTTTTCAGGCGGATCTGTTACACTGTATCCGGAGGTGAAAAAATGGACTGCGAAAAGATGGGAAATCTGATCTGTGAACTTCGGAAAGGAAAGGGGCTTACGCAGAAGGAACTGGGAGATTTGCTGCATGTCAGCGACAAAACCGTTTCTAAATGGGAGCGTGGATTGGGCTGTCCGGAGGTTTCGCTTCTGCCCCGATTATCCGGGATTTTAGGCGTTGCGGCGGAAAAGCTGCTTTCCGGCGAGTTGGGCAAAAATGTGTTTGAAGGAGGAAATATGAAGCAATCGAAATTCTATATATGTCCCCTGTGCGGAAACCTTTTGATTTCCGCACAGGGAGCGGAAATTTCCTGCTGCGGAAGAACGTTAGAGGCTTCGGATCCGAAAAAGGCGGAAGACGAGGAAAAATTATCCGTGGAACGGATTGAAAACGACTACTTTATTACATCGGAGCATGAGATGGCAAAGGAGCATCATATTTCTTTTGTTGCTTTGCTGACAGGCGATACCTTAATCCTGCGCAGGCAGTATCCGGAATGGGATCTGCAGGTGCGGATTCCTCAGGTGGGGCACGGTATGCTGATCTGGCACTGTGTAAAACACGGAACGTTCTATCAGTTGGTATAAAAAGCAGGAAGCCGAGAGAGCGAAAATAAAGAATTTCCGGAAAAGACATTGCGTTTTTGTGAAATGAGAAAAGCTGCGGAACATTGCCGCAGCTTTTTGCGTGAGGAAAAGGTTGTTAAAAGTTGATGAGTTTGCTTCGGATGCAGACGTTAAGCGCCAAGGCCAAAGCGATCATATTCATCAGGACGGAACTGCCTCCCGAACTGATAAAGGGAAGGGTGATTCCGGTTACGGGCATTACGCCCATAGTCATGCCGATGTTTTCAAAGATTTGGAAGAAGAACATTGCCAGTATTCCGTAAACGATCAGCATTCCGTAGAGATCCTTTGTGTTGGTTGCCACGCGGAACAGCCTATACAGCATAAGGGCATACAGCAGAATAACCGCAGCGGCTCCTAAGAAGCCAAGCTCTTCGCCGATGACCGAGAAAATAAAGTCGGAATCCTGAACCGGCAGGAAGTCCAATTCTTTCTGGGTTCCCTCGAACAAGCCCTTTCCGGATACTCCGCCGGATCCGATGGCGACTTTTGAATTCCAGACTTGCCAGTTTTCTTTGATGGACAAGTCATTTTGGTGGAAAAATCCATAGATTCTTTTCTTCTGATAATCTTTCATTAAGAGGTAGGCAACGGGCGTTAAAGCGGCTATGGCTAAAATAATACGCCGGTACAGTTTTAAATCCACGCCGGCGACGAAGATCATCGCAAAGGCGATGAAGCACATGACCAGTGCGTTGCCCAGGTCACTTTGCAGCAGAACTACGATACCGATAAAAGGGCAGATATAGAGTCCTGCAGAGGCCAGTCCCTTTAAAGTATCCAGAGATTCCCTGTTCCTGGAAAGATATGCGGAGAAAAAAAGAATAAAGGCAATTTTTACAAGTTCTACAGGCTGAAATGTTATGGAGCCGAACTTCAGCCAGGCTCGGCTTCCGTATTGTTCCAGCCCGAGGCCGGGGATAAAAACGGTTAGAAGCAATACAATCGAAGCCGCATAGAAAATCTTTTCCCATCTCTCAAATTTCTGATAGTCGAAAAGAAGCGTTATAAAGAGCCCGATATATCCTAATACAAATGCAATCAGCTGAATTTTCATACCGCGTGTGAAATTAAAGCTTCCGTCGTATGCGGTGCTTCCGATCATTACGATGCTGATAGCCGCAAAAATTACAGGTATTATAAGTAATGTTTTATCGATATTTTTGATCAGCGAACCAAAATACTTCATTCACGCACCTTCATTCTGCTTGACATAATTTCCGCTTTCCTGATAGATCGGCTTAGTTTCTGTCGCAACACCATTGGAATCAAATTTATATGTTTTTCCGTCAACACTGGTTGTTGTGCTGACCAGCATCACTCCGGAACTGGTAAAATAATATTTTTTCCCATTGAGGGTCAGCCAGCCGGTTTTCATTTTTCCGTCGTCGGGAGCAAAATAGTAC
>CAKRUL010000022.1 GCA_934403665.1 uncultured Clostridia bacterium
AACGCAAAAAGATTGCAATAATAGGCTCATTACTTGTGGTTGCTATATTCTGCATTTCATCGCTCTTTTATTTCTGGATTTCCCGTAATAATGATAATAAGATTTCTATTGAATTTACAGAAAAAATGTTTTCCTATGATATTAAAAACGCATGGGAATTCAATTTTAACAAAAAGTATATATTATCTTATTACAATTATCTTATTGAGGCTTACAATAAAAGTGATGGAGTACGATGTAAGACATTTAAGTTGCCGAAAGAATTTGATTTTGCAGATAGTATGCTTGATGAATATAAGATGAATTTTAACTCAACTTTTGGTTATATGCATAAGGGAGATTATTCAAAATTTATAATCATAAAGCAACTAAGTAATACAAAAAGTGTTGTGGCCGCGATAAATCTTGTAAAATCAGTAAATCCAAATTCAGGAGAGAAAGAATTAAATGAACTAAGAATGTCTATAATAAACGCATATGCTACATTTACAAGCCCTGTAGATTATTCTAAATCTAAAACACCTATATATGATTAATATTCAAACCACTCTTAACAGGGCGGTTTTAGGGATTGACAAATCCACAAAATGTGGTAAAATAAGAGCAGATAAAGGGATGACCGTTTCGAACGGTTGCCAATAGTGAACCAAAATAGGCCGACCATTTAGCAGGGGACGGCCTATTTTACTTTATAGTAAAATGCGAATAAAAGAATTACAAGTAAAAGAATAATCTTTCGTATGTATTTCATCCGCACCACCCCCTTTCGGGTGTGGCAACCGTCCTCGATTTCCCTTCATCTGCTGGAATTATTATATAAAAATCGAATAACAAAGTCAAGCACTTATCGGATTGGTAAGTGCTTTTTTCATACCCAAAAGGAGATGATAGCATGTCAGAAGATATCGGATTACACGCCAGAATGACAGCAAATAGCGGTAATACGGACGCTGTTATGGAGCAATTTTTAAACAAGCTGATTGAACTGGAGCAGGAATCAAAGCTGCTGAAAAAATCTCAAAAGGAAATTGAAAAAGAGATTGACAACGCAACAAAAAAATATGGGGAGAACAGCCAGCAAGTCAAGCGGTTGAAGGATGATCTGAATGATAATTACCGTGGGCAAAAACAGCTAAAGGATGAAATTAAACAGGTCAATTCAGCCATTAAGCAACAGACCGATGAATACGCCAAAAACGCAAAACAGGCGGAAAATGTTGTTTCTGGTACAGAGCGGATAAAAAACGGAATCAATATGATCAAGGCAGCTATTCTTGGGTATGCCGGAAAGACGCTTTTTGACGCTCTCATAGGGGATAACGCAAAATTCGAACAATATATCACGTCATTTGAAGTCATGCTTGGAAGCTATGAAAAAGCCAACCGATTGATGGATGACTTAAACGATTTTGCGGCAAAAACGCCCCTTGAATTAGGGGACGTTACCAAATCAACGCAGTTGCTTTTGAATTATGGCGTGGCACAGGACGAGGTTATCACGAAATTACAGCAGTTAGGGGACGTATCGCAGGGCAGTGCGGAGAAAATGAATCGTGTTGCTTTGGCATACGGACAGATGGTTGCAAAACAGAAGGTGACCGGTGAAGAATTGCGGCAAATGACAGAAGCAGGCGTGCCAATGACACAAGCTTTAGCTGATGTTTTGGGAGTAACAACCGCTCAGCTTTCCAAGATGATAGAAAAAGGTGAAGTCGGAATTCCAACGTTAAACAAGGCATTAGAACAACTCACCTCGGAGGGCGGTAAATTCTTCGGTATGATGGATAAACAATCCCAAACAGCTATGGGATTGTTTTCTACGCTGAAAGATAACATTGCCATGTTTGCCCGTGATGTCGGAGAAGAAAGCTTTGAATACCTAAAATCCGAATTACAGGATTTGATGAATACTATATCAGAAATGGAAGAAAGTGGAGAACTCAACGCAATTGCTGAAGGCTTAGGAAACAGTATTGCAAATGCTATTAAATTTATAGGAAAGCTTCTTGAAATTTTATATGAATGGAGAAAGGCAATTCTTGTGGTTGGCGGAGCTTGGCTTGGACTTAAAGCTGGTCTTGCGACAGAAAGCATGATATCCGCTTTAATATCTGGATGGAAATCATTAACCGCAACGCTTGTTTCTGCAAAAGGAGCCATGACGGGGGCAAAGGTAGAAAATGAAACACTGAAAGCCTCTCTTGCGACTACTCCGTGGGGTGCAGTTGCCGCAATCATTGGCGTTGTTGCCGGAGCTCTTATATCATATAATGCCGCAGCGGACGCAGCAAATGACAAAACCATTTCTATGGGAGAGCATGCATCAGAAACATCATCCGAACTTTTAAAATTGTATTCCCAATACGAAGCGCTTGATAACATTTCGGACAAAACGACCGAGCAGGAGAAAAAGTTCAAATCTATTCAGGAACAACTCATTTCAAAATTAGGTGAAAAAGGAGAAGCTTTAAAAAAACTTACGCAAGGTACCGATACATATCGAGATGCTCTTGAAAAAGCAACAAGAGCTGAAATTGAAAGTCAGAGAGCGGCCGTCACGGCTGGGGCGCAAGCAGCCAAAGAAAAATTAGAGTCGGGAACCAGAACATGGTTGGGAACACAGAAAGTTTTTAATTCACAAGACCCTTATACTTCTCTCATCTCTGACACTATGGGAAAGTATCATAATGAGGGTTCCAGTGCATTTGTAATTCCGAAGGAAGCAAGCCAAATTCTACAATTTTATTCCGATTTAAAACAGGCTCAAATCGACCTTACAAATGAATACCAGCGTTTGAAGAGCGCAGGGCAAGAGGCACAAGCAGAAGCGTTAATCCAAAGCCAAACCTATACTGAGGTTACCCGTGTTTTGAATGACCTTACGGAAAATGTAGGCAAATACGCAGAAGCAAAAACACAAGAAGCATTATTAAATGAAATATGGGCAAATGGCGTTCCGAAAACAACCAAAGAATATGAGCAGTTAAAAAAGTCTGTTTTCGAAGCAACAGGAGCAAGCGAGGATTTCCAGCAAAAGATAAATCAAATTGTCGCTTCCAATTTTCCTCAGTTTGCAACGAGTGCGGAGCTTGCGGCGGATTCACTTGACGGAATGTCTGATTCTACGGAAAATGTAAGCGGTAAGATGGAAGGACTTGCGAAAGAGCTGGATTCAATGGTTGATAAATACCAGACGGTGAAAAATGCACAGGATGAATTTAAAAAATCTGGAAATCTGACCGCATCAACATTGAGCGACATCATAGATAAATATCCCGAAATGGAAGATGCAGTAAGTCAGTATATTGCAGGTCTGATTGATGAAAAGACTTTACTGTCACAGTTAAGTGAACACTATAAAACGGATGAGGAAAACTACAAAAACACCGTTCTTTCCAAAATTCAAAACAGCGAAAAATTTGCTGAAATTTTGCACAGTAGTTGTGCTAAAAAAATAGATGAATTGGGTAAGTTGTATAATGTCGATTTGAGCAATTTTAAATCGCTAGCAGATGCGAAAATGAGAATAGAACAGCAGCTTCTAACAGGCCTCACGGACTATTGGAAAAAATATTATAACGCAACATCAAATACATTGAATTTATCTTATGAGGAAAGAACGGCTATGGAAAACGATCCGTGGGGTTCTACTTTCTTAAATCAAGCGGACAGGGCTATTAACGCTATAAATCAACTTAATAGCATAAGTTTTGATGCAATTGATATTAAACTTCCCAGTTCCTCTATTTCAACCGGATCCAAATCCAAAAAAACAAAAAAAGACAACTCGGCAAAAGAGGCAGAACAAGCCAGAAAAGAACAGGTAAAAGCTTATGAAAATGCCGTTTCCGAGATAATGCGTATTGATGAACGTTGGAATAACCAAAGACAGCTCCGGGAAGAAATCAGCGATCAAGATTATCTTTGGAATCTGGGACATCGTGCAGACATTTATCGCAAATATGCGGACGAAGTGCTTACGATTGATTACATGACAGCAGAGGAAAAAGCTGAATTGCGAAAGCAGTATCTTGAAAAGGCGGAGGATCTTGACGATGAATATCTAAAGCTTTTTAAATCCATGCAGGAGGAAGAGAAACAAGCGGCTTTGGAATCACTCAACGAGCGGAAAGAAGCCTCAGAGGAATGGATTGAACAGCAGCGTAAGGAAGGAAATTATGATGAAGTCATTGCAGGGATTGAGCGCGTCAAGGCGTACATGGCGGATTACTATGAACAGGGAATTTTATCGGCGAAGGAGTACAACAAAGCCGTAAAGGAACTGGACAAAGATATCTATGACACCAAACGGGATGAATTCGAGGCTTGGCTCAAAGATGCAGAGACATACCGGAGCGATCGTAAATTCTACGATGATTGGGGAGATGATTCAGAGGAGGATTATCTTAATCGCGTTGTAAAAGGCATCGAGGAAGCGAAAAACAAAGGTATTATCTCCGCGAAGGAATATTATGATTACATCAGCCAGTATATGAAAGAGTTTTACACGCTTGAAAAAAGTGAATGGGAAAACTACATAAAAAGCGAGGAAAAGCGTCTTAAAGAGAAATACGAAAAGCAAATGGAACTTGAGAAAAAGGAGATCACGGAATCCATTGAACTCAAAAAAAAGGAATACGACAAGGAATTGGAATATCTGGACGCTCTGAAGAAAAAAAGAGACGAGCAGAAGGAAGATGATGACGATAACCTGAAAATGGAACGTTTGCAAAACAAACTGTCGTATGAGGTGGATGAGGATAACCGAAAATCGCTTCAAAAAGAAATTGACAAGCTTCAGGAATCTATTGATGACAAAATGTTTAACCGGGACATTGATGCAAGAAAAGAAGCTTTGCAGAAAGAAAAGGACAAGGAAGTTGAGCTTGCGCAAAAAAGACTTGACCGCGTCACCAAATATTTCGAAAATAAGATGTCCGGCATCAATATAGCACGCGAAATCTTCCAAAGCATTGATCCGATTGAATTTGAAGGGATTGGCGATGTCATTGGGGACAGTATTGCAAAAGGTGTGCAAAGCAAAATAGAAGGGATGATTCGCGGAATCCGTGAATCGTTACGAGAAATTTCCGGAGAAAACGGAGGCACCTCAAGCGTTTATCCGGGGCGCGGAGTTCAAAGGAGCACATCGGTCACAATCAACCAAAAAAATTACGGAGTGTCAACGCCTTATCAGCAATATGTAGGAATCAAAAAAATTGCGAAAAGTTTTGAAATGGGGGTGTTTTAATTGTCGGAATATTTTAGGTATGTCACAGATCGGGGAGAACTGCAATTCGGATGGGGATTCCCGCTTGTATTTGACAAACCGGAGGGATTGAATGAAGCGGATGTTAGCCGGCAGGAAATGGGCGGCTATGATGAGGATGGAACAGAATATGAGTACCCAACTTACGCTGCAAGAACCGTTACTTTGCCGGGATCATTCCGCTCCGGGAACAAGGCGGGGCTGTATAGCATGCGTGCTGACATGGTTCGGATCATGAACGGCAAAGACAAAGGGCGGCTATACTATTACGACGGTAGCAGAGAATATTTTTCTGAGGCCGTTGCAGAGATACCGCAGTTTGGGCAGAGGATACAGAACGTCATGACTTTTACATGTTACTTTAATTTATACCGGTTTTATTGGAAGGAAGCAAAGCCTACAAAAAACAATCTGTTCTACCGGGAAAATCATATCAAAGATACGTTTCAATTCCCATTTGTGTTTACAACCAGATACAGCAGAGGTAACCTCATCAATCAGGGAGATGTGGAAGCGGAATGGAAGATTGCCATCACGGCAACAAGCAATCAGACGATACAGACGCTGTCGTTGGACACCGGGCTTGAAATTAAAAATAATACAACAGGGGAAACAATGCTGCTTGAATATGATATGACGGATGGCGAAGTCATCACAATAGACACCGAAAATGCAAAAATCACAAGCAGTCTAAACGGAAATATTTTGTATGCTTTATCCGGCACTTTTTTCAAGCTGCAACAAGGCATAAACGAAATCGAGGCAACGAATTATAACACATCTATTCCGGTTTATATCAATTCTGAATTTTATAATCGGTATTTGGGGGTGTGACAGTGATAAGTATTTATGATCCTTTGTCACTAAGCCGTCTTTGTAATATCGTCTCTGCTCAAAGCGTCATATGGAACAAAAAATTTTACGAAGTGGGAACTTTTGAAATCCACATTTCCGGCAATAACGAGTACCAGAAGTTCATCAAAAAAGGGAATATTATTGTTCACGGTCAAAATGCCGGAATCATCCTTTATGCATCCAAATCAAGAAACGACATTAAAATAATAGGCTATGACTTAAAAGGTATATGCAGTCAAAGGGTTGTTGTGCCTCCGTTTGTATACTCCGATTCTCCCACAACGTTGGAAGGGTATGACCGGGTAAAAGGGAATGCCGAAACAGTGATGAAGCACTATGTCAATTCCCAGATTGTTAACCCAACAGATACGGATAGAAAAGTGCAGAATATCATCATTGCTGAGGATGCAAAAACGGGGGTCTCTATGGCCTGGCAAGCAAAATTCACTTTGCTTTCGGAGGAGCTCAACAAAATAGGACTGTATGCCGGGCTGGGGTATGATATCACCTTCGATGCAGAATCAAAAAAATTAATTTTCGACATCGAAACAGGTATTGACCGAACAGTGAACCAAAGAGACATAGCGCCTATAGTCTTTTGCAAAGAATACAGAAATATCAGTGATTATGAATATGAACAAAATGCGAAAGATGCTGTGAATGTCGCATACATAGGAGGAAATGGCGAAGAAGAAGAGCAATATATCACGAAACTCGGCACGCTCTCCCAAAAAGGAATTTATCGGCAGGAAGGATTTTCGGAGGTTCATTCTGATGACGTGCAGGAGGTGGAAGACGGTGGACTTGCATATATTAAAGAAAACCAGGAAACCGAAACCATAGAAACAGAAACCAACAGCAGGTACAAATACAATGAAGATTGGTATTTGGGCGATTATGTCACATTGAAGATAGACGGATTTGGAGAAACGGTTATGCTGGACAAGCAAATTACGGAGGTGCAGGAGGTCTACGAAAAAGGAAACATGAAAATAGTACCTGTGTTCGGGGAGAAAAAGGGCAGTATTATTAAAAAAATATTAAGGAGTTGATGATAACATGGGAAAAACATGCGATTTCATGGACAATGCCATTTACGGAGTGGAGGATATGAATAATCTCAGAGCAGGGCTTCTGACAAAAGGGGTACTGACTGACAGTGCAAACAATTGTAAAGCTTCTCTTGTCGGAGAAAATATCAAGGTGACACAGGGGCAGGCTTTGATGTTTGACGGAAGCCGCATTGTAATTGATGCGGAAGGGGTGTCAGTAGGTATTGTATCAGGCGGCAAAAATTACGTCTACTTTAAACGTAACGAGGTAACCAACACAATAGACGTTGTTTGTAGTTTAACGGCTCCCGGCGCGAATGATTTGCCGATTGCGGAGGTTGTAGACGGTACTGTTACGGATAAGCGTGTGTTTGCTCAACCAAAAGCCGCTTATACTCCTGCCGTATGTGTTGCTTTGAACGAGACTATTTCGGTAACCGGAACCGTCGATACATGGGTACAGGCAGGAAGTATTTCGGTGAATCCCGGATATAATATGCTGCTGATTAAATCAGCCGAAAGTGATGGCGCGTGGGTTTGCTATGACATTATAAATCAAAAGATTTTTAGCGACACGCAATACATGATAGCAGAACGAGGGGGAAAGAAATGTATACAGACGTACTACGGCTCGAGAAAGTATTATGTGATTAACCCAGATTTAACAGTGAGCGTCTATGCAACAAGGAGCGATGAGACAAGTATAAGCGTATCAATACAAGGCTTTGCATTTTACGGAGGTATGAGATGATGAAAAGACAAATCAAAGTAGTATCCACAGATTTTCGATATCACTATCCGGATCCGATTATCATCGGCGATGTTAATGCATACGAAATCATTTTTTCGGCACAAGAAGATATGACTGGGTATATTATGTCTGTGAAGGCAAAACGGGCTGACGGCTCTACTGTTGAAGACACGGGAACGATAGAGGGGAAAACGGCCTCTTATACGCTCAAAAACAATATGTATGCATTAAAAGGAAAACTGGAACTATGGGTTGCCATTACCTCAAGCAATGGTGACTACGTCACGAAAGGGTGCA
Source organism: uncultured Clostridia bacterium (assembly GCA_934403665.1). Next base: position 8,225 of record CAKRUL010000022.1, read on the forward strand.
TTGATGCAACGGTTGATACCAGCGGAGATGATCCGGCCATAGCCGGCGATGACCGCGTCCCTGCTCTCACGCAATTAATCATTGACGTGCAGGCGGTCAATGATGTAGCAACAGAAGCGGCAGAAAAAGCAAAAACCTCCGAAGAAAACGCCAAAGCCTCCGAAACCGTCGCAACGCAGAGCATGACAGATTTATTGGCAATGATGGGGTCGGATATTGCTACTCTGGACAGTAGCGGAAAAATACCGGTTGGGCAAATACCTCCGATCGCCTTGACACACACTTACACAGTTGGAAGCGAGGCAGAAATGCAGGCTTTAACCGCGGAAGATGGGGATTTTTGCAGGATTGTTGTTGATGGGGTGGTTGACGGCACCTATGCCTATGTAGTGTCTGACAATACGGGCGAATGGATACCGTGCAACCAAAATAAATGTGCCGAAGCCGACCATGCACTTGCGGCGGACACCGCAACAAACGCAACCAAAATCAACGGGCACAGAATCGTAGTATTTGACACCATGACGGACTTTAATAATGCCGTTAAATCGGACGGAGTGCTGTATCTGGTGGGTGAAGTGTCATGATAAAAAAAGGCAACGTAACATACAGAGCATTTGAGGGAGATTGTCATCCGGTCAATGTTTTTGTGAAAAACAATAAAATTGCAGGATATGTATCAGAAACCGCAGAAGGGCAGGAATTGACGCTCTCAAACACCTATAACGACAGTTACGAAGAATTAAAAGTATACGGTAAGTCCGAACAAAAAGCGCAGTGGAATCAAGCGGAGGGGGTTACAAGTCAAATTGTAACAACAGACGGGCAAGGGAAAAATAAGTTTGATAAATCAAAGTATCTAAAATTATCAGACTACACTCTTCCAGAAGGAGCTACTTACACTTATGCGGAAATTCCGCTGGAACCAAACAAGACTTATACTGTCTCGGTCGTTAGAAAAGATGGATTTGATGGCACAGGATATGGCTATTTATTAATATCAGATACGAGTGGGATTAACAACAATTTTACAGCTGTTGCTCATCAAACAGACGCATCGACTAATAATAGTCCTTATACGGTTGATAGTGGCGGAAAACTGTATATTGGTTATCATCCAACCTACCCATCTGCAATGACACAAGAAAAACTTGATTATATCTGGGAACATACAGATGTCCAGATTGAAGAAGGAACGACTGCAACAACCTATGAAGATTATATTTACGATAGCCCATCACCGTCTCACCCCTCTAATCTCACTTCCAATATTCCTGCCGGAAGCTATCAGATACCGACAGAAAACGGAATTTATGAAGTCACTCTTACAGATGATTTACATGGGATTGATGATACATACCGGGATAAAATTTGTTTTGACAGTTTGAGTGGGAATGGGTATCTGGAACAGAACACACAGCTGTTACACTTAAAAAACTATAATCCATCAAACTTTGGTAGTCTCGAAGATGAGACGTTACATTTGTGTTTGGGAGTT
>CAKRUL010000023.1 GCA_934403665.1 uncultured Clostridia bacterium
GATCTTCTCTATCCCGGTTGAAAATTATAATATTACGGTTAATTTCCCGGGAGGTATGCCGGTGGACGGACCGTCTGCCGGAGTGGCGCTTTTTTGCGCGTGTTATTCGGCAATAACCGGAATCGGGATAAATAATAAAATTGCCTTTACCGGTGAAATCTCGATCATGGGAAATGTCAATCCTGTCGGGGGAGTTAAGGAAAAAATCGAGGCGGCGAAAAATTCGGGCGCAGAGCTTGTGATAATCCCCACCGGAAATTATTATGAGGAGCTTGACAAAATCGGAATAGAAATTATGCCGATAGAACACATTGAGGAGTTGACGGGGTATTTTAAAAATACTTTAAAAACGGGCGAATTTGGCGAGAATACCGAACCTGTTGCGGCAGCACCCGAAAAACGCTAAAAAAGCTTACTTTGGTGATTTCAGCGTAAAGAACCCGACAAATATGCCGATTGCAAAAAGGCAGATGTCGAGAAGTATATCGGAAAAGCCGGAAAAGGCGGTAAAGATGCTCGCACTTAAAAAGCCTATAACGCTATAGTAGCTTTGTGCGTGGAATTTGGCAAAGACAAAGCTTACCGCCTTTATGAGAATTACGCTCATAAGCACAAATCCGAGCAAAAATGGGACGGCAACGCTCAAATGATGCAAAGAGAGTAGAAGATCTGTGTAGATTCCCATGTTTATGAGAATGAATGAGGCGCTTATGCCGGGAATGACTGTGCCGAAGGAATAGACGCAGCCGCCCGAAAAATAACGGATATAGGGGTTTTCTATGGGGGCGGCTGCGAAATTGCCGAAGATAAGCGCGAAGATAAAGGCGGCGTAGGAAAAGAGCAGATAGTATTTTTTGAATCCATATTTGTCAGCCTCGCGCATAAGCGCCGGAATACCGCCGATGACAAGCCCCGAAAACAGAAAAAGCATTTCTGTCTCACAAGTTTTCATAAAAAGACCTATTATGCGCGAAAAAAGCAAAAAGCCGATTCCACCGCCTATTGCATACGGCAGAAGGAAAGTGAAATTTTTGCGTATGTTGTGAAAAAAGTGAGAAAGTGCATTCATTATCGGCTCGTACAGCCCTAAAACGGCGGCGATAACTCCGCCGCTCACCCCCGGCACGATTGCGCCCGCACCGATAACGAATCCCTTAAAAAGTTCTCTTAAAAATTTCATCATATCCCGCCTTTTGGTTTTATGTGGGCTGTTTAAAAAGTCGATTGATTTTTTTAACATCCCCTTATTTTGTTTTATTACTTAATTTATATGTTCCGTATTTTTTATAAATGATTTTTTTCGCTATTGACTAACTTAAAAATGCATGATAAAATAGTCCTTATAAAAGGTTATTTGAGGTGGTATTTTGGAGATTGAAATTTCAGAGGGTGCGCGTCGTATCATAAAGGTGCTGAAATTAAAAGGATATAATGCTTATGTGGTCGGAGGAGCGGTAAGAGATTGTCTCATGGGCAGAGCGCCGCATGATTTCGATATTGCAACGAGTGCGACACCGCAGGAGGTGAAAAAAACCTTTCCCAAGACGATTGATACCGGAATAAAGCACGGAACAGTTACGGTTATTGATATGAACGGCTGCTTTGAAGTGACGACCTTTCGCAGTGACGGAGAGTATTCCGATTCGCGGCATCCGGAAAATGTCAGCTTTATAAATGATGTGCGCGAGGACATGTTAAGGCGCGATTTTACCATAAATGCGCTTGCATATAATGACTCCGACGGACTTATCGACTGTGTGGGCGGAAGATCGGATATAGAAAATAAAATTATACGGTGCGTGGGTGAACCGGAAAGGCGGTTTAAGGAGGACGCATTAAGAATGCTCCGTGCGATACGTTTTTCGGTCGTTTTGGGATTTTCGATAGAGAAAGAGACAGCGGCGGCAATAAAAAAGTATGCGGTTTTGATAAAGCGTGTGAGCGCGGAGCGGATTCGTGAGGAAATCGAAAAAATACTTCGGAGCGAAAATCCCGGGGGAATAATAAAGCTGCATGAGCTGGGAATGTTGCAGTATATAATTCCCGAGCTGGAGGTTTGTTTTTCGGTTGCGCAGAAGAATAAATATCATATTTATAATGTCGGGGATCATATTATCCATGCGGTGAGCGCAACTCCCGAGGATATTGTGATACGCTGGGCGGCGCTTTTGCATGACATCGGAAAGCCGCTTTGCCAAAGTGTTGACGCTAACGGAACTATTCATTTTTACGGACATCACCATGAAAGCGTGCGTCTTGCGGACGATATACTGCACAGATTAAAGCTTGACAACGAATCGAGAAAGAATATACTGCTCTTGATAGAAAATCACGATATAAGGATAGAGGCAAATTCGGTTTCGGTAAAACGCGTGATGGCAAGATTGGGCGAGGAGCTTTTCTCAAAGCTGCTGATTTTGCAGGAGGCAGACAATTATGCGAAAAATCACAAATTTTTAGAAGATAAGCTCAATAAGCTTAACGATGTGCGCGTAATATACAGAAAAATACTTTCGGAAAGACAGCCGTATATGATAAGTGATCTTGTCATAAATGGGCGCGATCTGATAAAGATAGGATTTCGCGCCGGACGTGAAATAGGCGATACCTTGCACGCGCTTTTGGACGAAGTTTTGATAAATCCAAAGCTTAATAACCGCGAATATCTTATGATGAGAGCGCGTCAGTTAAAAAAGAAAAAATAATCGAGAGGACAGTTTTAGAATATGAACAAAATTGAATTTTATATTGCGGATTGTGTAAAGAACGGCGGAATTTATAAATATTCCTTTGACGGCAAAAGAGCGGAATTTATATCCAAAAAAGAGATGGATTTCCCGATGTATATGGCAAAAGCGGGAGAAAGACTCTATATTCCGCTAAGGTATATGGAGGATTCAAAAGAAAGCGGTGTAATTTCTTTTAAAATTATCGGCTCGGAGCTTACAGAACCGAGCGCAGTGCAGTCTACACACGGCGAATGTGCGTGTCATATAGCGGTGGATAACGGCAATATTTATTGTGCGAACTATATATCTGGGAGCGTCTGCAAACTGCCCGATACGCTGATTGCCCATGAGGGGCACGGACCGAATACGCCGCGCCAGGATAAAGCGCATACTCATTTTGTAATGAAAACCTTTGACGGATATATTCTTGCCGTGGATTTGGGAATGGATACGGTTTTTACATATACAACCGATTTGGAAGAGGTATCAAAAAGCAAGGTCCCGGACGGACACGGTGCGCGGCATCTGGTATTTTCAAAAGATAACCGTTATGTCTATTGCATAAATGAGCTTGCGGCGACCGTTACTGTGTTTTCCTATAATGACGGCAGGCTTACCCCAAAAGGAACATATCGCTCATTGCCCGAGGATTTTCACGGTGCGAATACGGCGGCGGCAATACGTATTTCGGCGGACGGAAAATATTTATATGTATCCAATCGCGGACATGATTCAATTACCGCATTTGAAATTGACGGCGAGGAACTGATACTGAAATCAATTACGCCGTGCGGCGGAAAAGGTCCGCGTGATTTTAATATAATAGGCGATTTTCTGATATGCACAAATGAGGGGACGGGGAATGTTACGATTTTCTCGGTGGATAAGGAAAAGCTTGCATTTATTGAGGAGATTGACGGATTCGGCGATCCGCTCTGCGTGATAGAGGCGTAGGAGGAATAGGGTATATATGGGAAAAAGACCGGCATGAACGGGTTACGGAATAATTGACGGATCGGAGCATAATCGTTTGGGATATGCTCCGTATTTTCGATGGTCAAAAAATTTAAAAATTTCTTGACAAGTAACCGAACGGTTACTGATGTTTAAGGAGTGAAATTATGGTTGGAAATACGAAAGAGCGCATCTATAATAAGTACCGCCTTGTTATGTGCTACAACATTTCTTATTTTATACCGTTATTTCAATCAACAAAACAACACTATTGAAAATGCCGAAAAACAGATAACGGAATTTGTTGACTTAAAGATTCCCGGGTATGCCCCCAAGTATGCTTTACAGTTTAAGCAAGACTTGAAAAACAGAGAAAAGGAAGATAAAAAGAAAAATACGAACAATCATAAAAATGAAAGTTCGTATTTAGATGGCGGAGAAGGAGGGATTTGAACCCTCGCGCCGGTTGCCCGACCTACACCCTTAGCAGGGGCGCCTCTTCGGCCTCTTGAGTACTTCTCCAAACCGAATTTACATGAATTTTGATGGCAGAGAGGGTGAGATTCGAACTCACGGCTCTTTCGAGTCACTGGTTTTCAAGACCAGCTCCTTAAACCACTCGGACACCTCTCCGCATTTGCATAGCTTAGTATAACAAAAAACGGAGTGCGTGTCAATAGTTTTATGTAAAGATTTCACCTTTTTTCTGTTTTTCTCTGTCAAAAGGGATTGGGACTTTTTTCTTGCATAACAGCGCGGATTTTCTCATAATTATAATCAGAGAAAAAGCACTCTTGACAGGGAGAAAAAAGGGAGTATAATATCTTCTATATCCTGAGAAAATTTGTTCCTTTTCGGAGAAATTCGTTTGAAAGGAGTTGTTGTGAATGGAAGAATATTTGCTGTCACAGCTGGAGTTTCTGCTTCGCATTCTGATTGCGGCAATATGCGGCGGTGCAATCGGATATGAACGAAAAAACAGGCTCAAGGAGGCCGGCGTGCGCACTCATTTGATTGTGTGTCTTGCCGCTGCTCTGATGATGCTGATATCAAAATACGGGTTTTATGATATTCTCGGGCGCAACGGTTTCGGGTTGGATCCCTCCCGTATTGCCGCACAGATTGTTTCAGGAGTCGGTTTTTTGGGAGCCGGCATGATTTTTATAAGGCGGCAAGAAGTCAGCGGCTTGACAACCGCGGCCGGAATCTGGGCGACAGCAGGCGTCGGAATGGCGCTTGGTGCCGGGTTGTATCTGCTTGGGATTGTTGCCGCTGTCATTATTATTGTTGTTCAAATTCTTCTGCATAAGAACTTTAACTGGATCAAAGCGCCGATGGCGGAGTTGATTCATATCCAGATGGAAAACAGTGATGCTGCAATCGATGATATCAAAGCTTCTTTGGAGCAAAATCAGATTGAAGTTCTGCATTTTAAAGCACAGCAGCTGAAGTCTGATTTGATGGATTTGGAAATTTATGCGAAAATTCCAAAGGATTATGCCGTGCACGATTTGATGAACCTGTTTAAGAACAATCCACACTTTAAATCGATTGAAATGTAAAGACTGTTTTTGAAACTGTGATGGCAGACAAACAATGCAATGAAAATGCATACGGGAAAAAAGATTCTTATTTTTCTTCCTTGCGGTTGACCGACTTTTTTGACAGGCTGGCAGACTTCGAAAAAGGAAGGTAAATTCGCCGAACATGGATTCGTCAGCGTATGTGGATACGGTAGAGTCCATGTTCGGTGAAAGCAAGAAAAAGCACCTGAAATCTTATTCATTGGAACAGATGATGGCAGACAAACAATGCAATGAAAAAGCATACGGGAAAAAAGATTCTTATTTTTCTTCCTTGCGGTTGACCGACTTTTTTGACAGGCTGAAAAACCCTCCTGCGGCAGGAAATGCCACAGAAGGGTTTTTGTGATTCAGCAATCTCCGCAAGGGAATTGCTATCTATTGAAACGGAGGGAAGAAGGGTTGGATTCGTCGTATTTCTGAATATCACCCGTCGTTTTAATGGAAATGCTGGAAGCGGTTCTTGTGGAATCATAGCTGTAGACCGCAACATTTTCCAAGGTATAGTTTTCAATATCGGATTCCCCGACGGTCACATTCATGGAAGAGGGGAATTTTTTTGCTACTTTTCCGTACACAATTTTCATATCTTCCCCGATGTTCTTTGTAAATTCAGTGTTTTTGGAAGCGATGTCAAACAGGAGAGAAATTTTCTCAATCTTGCCGTCACTGTTGGTTCTTAACTGAATCACATCGCCCTGCTGAAGCGCTTTTCGGCTTTCGCCTTCTCCCTTCACAAGCAGGCCAAGCTCTTTTGCTTCAAAGGTTGTCATCTTGTTGTCATATGCGACATAAAGCTTTTCGATTTCATCGCCTTTGTCGTTTCTCGCCTTGGTGATCTTGTTGACAACGGCAATCGGAGATTCCAGATTCGTTTTTCCGTCCGAGTTGGTTACCAGAACAATTTTGGCATTCAGATTTTCTTCTGCGTCAAAGACTTCAATATTATATTTGTCATCATTTTCAAACATGGTATAATCTCTGACTGCAAATTCTTCTTCCTCTGCGCCTGCCGGAACGTCGAATACCAGCGTATCCTCGGTCAAACGGAATCTGCCCAGCTTGTTGGAATTGGATTTGTATACCACGTCATTGCCTGCGAAGTTTTTGGTGAAGTTATATTTGTCGATAAACAGATTACTCTCTCCGGATTTATCCGCCGCTGTTTTCAAGACGTTCACTTTGTTTGCGGAGTTTTGCTCGTATGTGATAACCTGTGCTTTTACTTTTCCGCCGGAGCTTAAGGCGCTCAGCACATTCGTTGCTTCGGTGTTGTTTTTGTCATTGAACTTTATTTTATCGTTCAGTTCCACAATTTTGATTTCGCCTTTGGTGTTCATCAGCTTTAATTCCACGGTGTTGTCAAGACCCGTTTTCAGATTTCCGGCAATCAGATAGGCATACTCTGTACCGGCAGAGGTGCTCCGGTCCGATGCGGCGATTCTGCCCAGCGCATCCAGATAATAGGTGCCCTCGTCCTGCAATTTGATATCTGCCGTGTAGTTTTCGGCTTTCTGATAGGATTTGTCGCCGATTTTATAGCGGTCATCCTCGATTTCCGTTACCTTTCCGGTTACTTTTTCTCTGGAAACCTGAACGATGATCAGGCTTTTGTCTTCGGAAATCGTGTAGGACAAAACATCCCACTCTTTAAGATCCTTCAGCTCGATTTGTCCGCCGTCTGCGTCTTTCAATTCAAACTGATAGCTGCTGTCGTCCGGATCCAGCGTCAGCGGAGCGTTTCCGTATTTGTCAATCACTTTGAAGCTGGAGGGAATGGTTTCTTCCACCACTAAATTTGTGACTTCGTTGACAAATACAATATCATACCGGTCATCGCCGGTGGTTTCCAAAAGCTTGACGTTTCCGGAGATTTCTTCTCCGCCGGGGAACATTTTATTGTGGTCATACTCCACATAGACGCCGTTATAGATCATCACGGCATTGTCGGCGATTCTTGCTTTGGACGGATTCCGGTCATTGTCTTTGTCCTTCCAGTAAGACACCTGACGCTCTTCCACCCGATACATGTTGGAGCCGACAATATTAATAGTTTTGTTTTTCGATTTTTCCGGTCTGACGAGAAGGATTTCTTTGTCCAATCCGTCTCCGTTATCTTTTGCATAATAGGTTACCCGATACCCCAGGTAATTTTTCGCATTGGAGTTTCCGGCTTTGAACAGCTTATCGCTGTCGATTTTAATCTGATTATCGCTCAGAGCGGCATTTCCGGAAATAGAGGTATACTCGTTTGCTGTGATTTGTCCGGTGGCTTTTTCCACTTTCAGACGATCTGCCAAAATGGTTTTGTCGCTTACTTCGTATTTTGCGTCGGAACCGAAACCGGTCTGTTCCATTAAGTCAATCGTCAGTGCATTGTATGCCAGGTTGGCAACAATGCCACGAATGACGGCTTCGGAGCCTGCGCCTGCGGCGTTTTTATTCAAACCGTTTTCCGCAGCGACGATCAGAAAGCCGTTGGGATAGCCGCCCTTGGAGTTGGCAGCAGGTTCATAACCCAAGGCTCTTACTAAAATGGTGATGGCATCCTGATAAGAAATGTTGGATTCCGGAGCAAAGGTTCCGTCTCCGTTTCCAATGATTAATTTTTGAGAGGTTGCCACATTGATATAACCGTTTGCCCAGTGGCTGATCAAAACATCCGAAAAATTCGATTGTTCTTTGGATGCCTCGGCAACGTCGTCCAGTCCTAACAGAGATACGGATACTCTTGCGAATTCAGCTCTGGTGATGGTGTCTTTCGGGCGGAATGCGCCGGTTTCGGCATCGCCGACCATAATGCCAAGTGCACCCAAAACATATGCCGCTTCCTCATAATCGGTGCCTGCAACATCCGGAGAGATGGTAAAAGCGCCTGCCGGAAGCATCCCTGCAAATAACAGGACAAATGCGACTGCAAATGCGGTCAGTTTTTTTGTCATGAAAGATTCCTCCTTTAGAATTTTCAGGTGTGCAGAACACAAGCACCCGGTTCTGCAAGTTCCCTGGTGAAAAATGTGGTTTTCAAGGTCGCTCTTCTTTTGTGGTTCCTGAGAGGAGCCGAACAAAACAGATTCGATATTATGTTAACCACGTTGCCTATTGTAAAAGATTCTTCCTGTTTTTGCAACGTCAAAAACTTGGAAGGAGCGGAAAATCAAGGAAAGATCACAAATGTCGAAAAGTTTTTTGATTTTTCCGCGGGAGAGGAAGTTTGTCTGATTGGACGCAGGCGGTTTCGGAAAGTTGCTGGAAAGAGATGACAGACCGGATTTTTTTGCTTTTTTCCTTTTGTGGCGGCTGATACAAAGACATTCCAAAAAATAATTTTGTGGGAAATGGTGATTATCCTTGACACTGTACAAAAAAAATATTAGAATATAAGAGCAGGTAGAATGTATAAATTTAATGATTTTCTCTTTAATCGCATAAAAAAGAAAAAAGAAACCGGAGGTGGTATACATAGATACCCAGACAATTATCATTATCGTTGCGGCGATTCTACTGGTTTTGGCGGCGGTTGCAGCTTTTTTCGCAGGTGTTTCCTATCGGAAAAAAGTGGCGGAAAATGCGATTGGAAGCGCTGAAGAAGAAGCAAAAAAAATTGTGAACGACGCTTTAAAATCATGTGAAAGCAAGAAAAAAGAAATGCTGTTGGAAGCAAAAGATGAAATCCATAAGAATCGTGTGGAATTCGATAGAGAGATCAAAGAGCGCAGAAACGAAACGCAGCGCACGGAAAGAAGATTGCTGCAAAAAGAAGAAAACCTTGACAAAAAGCTGGACAACTTAGAAAAGAGAGAAGAGAATTTAAAAGACAAGAACAGAAAACTGGATGAGAAAGAAGCCTATGTTGAAGAAATTCAGAAAAGGCAGTTGGAAGTGTTGGAAAAACTCTCCGGTTTGACTGCAGAAGAAGCGAAGGAATACCTGCTGAAAAACATGGAGAGCGAAATCCGTCACGAGGCGGCAATGCTCATCAAAGAAGTGGAAAACGACGTGAAAGAGGAATCGGAAAAGCGCGCACGCAACATTTTAAGCGCAGCAATTCAGAAATGTTCCGCCGACCATGTGGCGGAAACCACCGTTTCCGTTGTCAACCTGCCCAGCGATGAAATGAAGGGCAGAATCATCGGTCGTGAAGGACGGAACATCCGCACGCTCGAACAGTTAACCGGCATTGACCTGATTATTGACGACACGCCCGAGGCGGTTGTTATTTCGGGCTTTGACCCCATTCGAAGAGAAGTGGCGCGCGTTGCGCTTGAAAAACTCATCAGCGACGGAAGAATTCATCCCGCACGCATTGAGGAAACGGTTGAAAAATCGCGCCGCGAGGTTGAGGCAATTATCAAGCAGGAG
>CAKRUL010000024.1 GCA_934403665.1 uncultured Clostridia bacterium
GCTTTCTTAATTCTTCAATCGTCTTTTTTTCCATTTGATTTTTCCTCTCCGCAGTTTCCGTCTTTCGTGATACAGCTTTGCTTGTTACATTCCGCACAATTGCCGCCGCATCCCGTTCTCTTGCGCATAGAGCGCAGAGCCGCGAACAACAGAAGAAGGATTATGGCAAGCACAATGAAATCTCTTACTCTCATTGTTTTTCCTCACAGAAGAAGGGTGGCAAGCTGATAGAAAGCGAAAGACGCAATCCAAGCAATTCCGGTCTGAAACAGAATCACCATAAAAGCATATCTTGCACCGCCCATTTCTCTGCGCACCGCGTTGATTGCTGCGATACATGGCGTATAGAGCAGTGTGAAAATCAAAAAAGAGCAAGCGGTCAATGGTGTGAAGATGGTTGCTAATGCAGAGGGAAGATCCGCTGTGCTTGCTCCGGTCAGGACTGCCAGGGTGCTGACCACCGCCTCTTTTGCAGAAAAACCGGTAATCAGAGCGGTGGAAGCCCTCCAGTCATTGAAGCCAAGCGGTGCAAAGATCGGCGAAATAAATCGCCCAATCTGTGCCAGCAGACTGTCAGCACTGGAATTCACTACATTCAGCCGGGTGTCAAAGGTTTGCAGAAACCAAATCAGTATGGTTGCCGCAAAGATGACTGTGAAGGCACGCATCAGAAAATCCTTTGCTTTATCCCACATCAAAAGCAAAACGGTTTTCATGCTGGGAAAACGGTAATTGGGGAGTTCCATGACAAAGGGAACCGGTTTCCCGTGAAAAGCAGTATTTTTCAAAACCAATCCGCTGATAATTCCAATCAAAATTCCGATTACATAAAGGCAAATCATGACAAGCGCCCGGTGATGCGGAAAGAATGCCAAGGTAAACATTGCGTAAATCGGAAGCTTGGCACTGCAGCTCATAAAGGGAGTCAGCAGAATGGTCATCTTCCGATCCCGCTCGCTGGAAAGTGTGCGGGTTGCCATAATCGCAGGCACCGAACAGCCGAATCCCATCAGCATCGGCACAAAGCTTCTTCCGGACAAGCCGATTTTCCGCAGCAGCTTGTCCATGACAAAAGCGACACGAGCCATATAGCCGCTGTCTTCCAAAAGAGAGAGGAAGAAGAACAGCACAACAATGGTCGGCAGAAAAGAGAGCACGCTCCCCACACCGGCAAATACACCGTCAATCAAAAGGGAATGAACCACAGGATTGATTCCGTATGCAGTCAGACCGTTGCTCACAAGACCGGTGACGGCATCAATTGCCATCGAGAGCAAGTCGGAAAGAAAGCTTCCGATCAAGCCGAATGTCAGAAAAAATACCGACATCATAATCATTAAAAAGATGGGAATTGCAAAATATTTATGCGTCAGAACGCTGTCCATTTTCAGACTGCGCAGATGCTCCTTTGAAATCTGCGGTTTTACGACAGTGTCGGCACAGAGCTGCTCGATAAACTGATAGCGCATATCTGCAAGAGCGGCTTCACGGTCAGTGTCCAGCTCTTTTTCCATTTCAGTTACACTGTGCTGCACCATGTCTTTTTCGTTTTCCGACAAATCCAGCTTGGACAACATTGGAGCATCGCCCTCTACCAGCTTGGTTGCCGCAAAACGCGGCGGAACATGAATGCGCTGTGCATGATCTTCCACCAAATGTGCTACTGCGTGAATGGCACGGTGCACAGGACCGGAACAGAAATCCAGCCGTTTGGGTCGTTTGCCGTTCACGGCGGTATCGACCGCTTTGTCGATCAGTTCGTCGATTCCCTCATTTTTACTCGCAGAAATGGGAATGACCGGAACACCGAGCTCTTCCTGCAGTTTTGAAATTTTGATGGTGCCACCGTTGGAACGCACCTCGTCCATCATATTCAGCGCAATGACCATGGGAATGTTCAATTCTAAAAGCTGCATCGACAGATAAAGGTTCCGCTCAATATTTGTGGCATCGACAATATTAATAATTCCGCCGGGGTTCTCATTTAAAAGAAAGTCCCGGGTGACAATTTCCTCACTCGTATACGGGGAAAGAGAATAGATCCCCGGAAGATCCACCACCGTCATATCTCTGTGACCCCGGATGACCCCGTCCTTTCGCTCTACCGTCACGCCGGGAAAGTTTCCGACATGCTGGTTGGAGCCGGTCAATTGATTGAATAACGTCGTTTTTCCGCAGTTTTGATTACCTGCCAGAGCGAAGATCATGACGGTTTCCTCCTTTGCGCAGGAGAGACCTGCTTTTTGATTTCAATCCGCTGATTTGAATCGGCGAAGCGCCTGTGTCAGAAGGCGCTTCGCCCTCCACAACGATATTTTTAGCATCCTCTAAGCGCAGAGTAAGCTCATAGCCTCTTAAATGAAGCTCGATGGGATCCCCCATCGGTGCAACCTTGCGAACCATGACTTTCGTATGCGGCGTCAGCCCCATATCCAGCAGATGACGCCGAAGCGCCCCTTCTCCGTTTACAGCGAGAATTGTGGTCGTCATGCCGATTGGAATGTTATCCAAAGTCATCTCGTTGTCTCCTTTCTGTTCTTATTTTTATTGTATGCTATCTTTTTTTCTTTGTCAAGGGAGCAAAAAATGCCGGTGCGGTTTCGTTGAAAAAGAAATATAATGCTTGACATATTTTTTCTTTGTGGTACAATAAAATAGCTTGGTAGCGATAGCTAAGAGGGTACACCCGTTTCCATCCCGAACACGGAAGTTAAGCTCTTACACGTCGATGATACTTGGCGGGAGACTGCCCGGGAAAGTAGATAGTTGCCAAGCTTTTTTATGAATGAAAGAAATCGGAAAGACAGCGGATACCGTTTTTGCGGAATCCGCTGTTTTGTGTTGCGGTTTTCGAAAACTCTGCACAGAGTGCCGGGAAATGGGATTGATATCTTTCTGCAAAAAACCATTTCGTTGTATGCCTGCAAATGGCTTTTGAAAAAATATTCCTTCGTTTTTTCAGCCGGGCATCCGGGGAGACAATCCGTTTTTTTGAATTCCAATATTATGCAATATTTTTTATTAATGTCAAAAACGACACATCTCGACACGTTTTTGGTATTATTTTTGGAATAAACAAATACAAATTCCAAGTTGTTTTGACTTTTCTCTTAGAGGGACACGGCTTTGAGGTTTTTTACACTTTATAGAATAATATCCCATCAAAATATCATGTTACAATTATTGACATAATATGTGTTTTGTGCTATTCTATAGTTAGTCAATATGATGCGTTCATATGAAACAAAGAAATTCGTGAGAAAGGAAACAAAGACTATGATGAAATCCACTGGTGTCGTAAGAAAAGTCGACGAATTGGGAAGAATTGTTCTGCCCATCGAATTGAGAAGAAATCTTGATATTGAAATCAAAGATCCGGTCGAAATTTATGTAGACGGTGATATGATTATTCTGAAAAAATATCAGGCTTCCTGTCTGTTCTGCGGCAATGCAAAGGACAATGTGATTTATAAAAACAAACATATCTGCCCTAATTGCTTGGAAGAACTGAAAAAACAGTAATTTAGCAAATGGTAGCGTTGCCCGGAGATGGCAACGCTTATTTTTTGCGCTGATAAAATCTAAGCCCTGCACACACTCTGTCTGCCTTTCCTGCGAAAACGAGACTGCAAGAAAGGAATTTTGCTGTGCAGGGCTTATTGCTTTGGGGAAAAACGTGTTTTAATCTGTTTGCTCGTGCATTCCTGTGATGTTGAACATCGCCCACTCTGCAATATTGGTGGCATGGTCACCGATCCGTTCAAGATATTTTGCGACCAGCAGAAGATGGGTAAAACAGTTGATGTCGTCCAAATGCTCTTTGATCAGGTTGTTCAGTTTTTCAAACAAAGCCTGAAAACCGTCGTCAATTTTATCATCGTCTTTACAGACCTTTTGCGCCCGCTCGAAATCCTGATAGGTATATGCGTCTACGGCATCCTTTACCATTTGCTTTGCCGTAGAGATCATTTCGTCCAACAGGGGGAGATATTCCCGATAACCTTCCTTTTCCAAACGAACGGTAATTTTTGCAATATCGGCGGCATGATCGCAGATCCGCTCCAAATCCGATATCATTTTAATGGTCACAGTCAACACGCGCAAATCTTTTGCAATCGGTTGTTCTCTTGCGATAATGCTCAAACATTTGTGCTCAATATCCAATTCCATGGTATTGGCAATCTTGTCATGCTCCACGATGATTTTCGCGTGATTGACGTCTCCCGTTTCCAAAGCACGGAAGGAATCATTCAGCGCATTTACCGTGAAGGCGGCCATTTTTAAAAGCTCCAGCCGGATTTCACTAAGCTGTTGCGTAAAAAGTACTCTGGTCATTGTTGGTCTCCTTCCCTGAAAGGCAGTCTTACCTTGATTTCGGTTCCCTCATTCCATTCACTTTCCACCGCAATCGTTCCGTTGTATCCCTCGACAATATGTTTCACGATGGAAAGTCCGAGCCCTATGCTCTTCGGATCTTTGGCACGGCTTTTATCCACTTTATAGAAACGCTCGAATACGCGCTCCAGTTCTCCGTGCGGAATACCAATGCCGGTATCCTTCACCGAAAAGAGAATTTCCTTTTTTTCTTTGAAAAGGGAAATCTCCAAACTGCCGCCTTGTTTGTTATACTTGATACCATTGTCAATCAGGTTGATAAACAGCTGTTTGATACGATCAGCATTACAGAGATAAAGAACCTCCTCTGCCGCTTTCAAGTGAACCTGCAGCTGCTTTTCTTCGATTTTCTTCCGCAGAAGGGACAAAACCTCCTGCGCAATCACAGTAAGATTGACGGGCTTCTCCTCGACGGTTTCTTTTCTGTTTTCAATTTGTGACAGGACAAGAATGTCGGAGATTAAGGAATTGAGCCGTCTGGATTCGGCATCAATGATGTCAAGAAATTTCATGGCGACCTTTTCGTCATGGAAAGCACCGTTTTTCAGGGTGTCCACAAAACCGATAATGGAGGTCAGCGGTGTTTTCAATTCATGGGTGACATTGCTGACAAATTCGGCTCTTTGCCGCTCCAGTTTTTTCATATCGGTAATGTCCGAGAAGAGAAGGATGCTGCCGAGGCACTCCTCCTTTTCATTGATTACCGGACTCACAGTAATGCGGAAAATCTGTTCTCCGATGCATTTTTCATAAGCGCTCATCTGTGATCGGTGCGCTTTGTCATAAAGCTCCAGATCATTTGCCACACCAAGCAGGTTTTCTCCGGTCACGTCCAGGCTCTCTGCACCGAAGATTTTCTTTGCCTTTTTATTGATCAGAGTGATGCTGCGTTCATTGTCCAGCGCGATGAACCCTTCCTGCATGGAATTGATGGTGTTTTTCAGATACAGATTTTTTTGATCCAAATCGTCTATGCAGAAATTCAGCTGCTGTTTGATGGCGTCAAAGGTGTCTGCGACCTTTCGAATGTCCTCCGGCGCTTTGTGCATCAAAAGCGGTGTTTTTTCACCGCGGATATATTTTTGAAGATTCTCTAAGGGGCGCACCAAAAAGGAGCTCATCAGATACGCCATCAAAAATGCAAACAGCAAAGAGAGCAGTGCGGCAATACCGATATATTTCAAGATGACTTTTTTCATTTCCTTGAGCTGTGTGTTTTCCGTTGCCGCCCGGATGATATAATCTCCTTCGCTTTTTGCCAGATACCGATAGGTTGTCTGCTCGGTTGTGCTGAATCTTTGACTGACACCGTAGCCTTCCGAGAGTGCCTGCTGCACTTCGGGGCGGGAGAGATGATTCTCCATTTCTTCCCGGTCAAAGGTATCATAGAGCACCGTTCCGTCCCGACGGATAATCGTAAGCCGGATTTTCAGCTGAGCGGAAATCGATTGCAGGCTTGCTTCATTGTTCACCGTGTCGTCCGAAAGCGTGTCATGCACCAAAGAGATTTCATTTTTCATGTTGTTGTCGATTCTGGAAAGTTCTCTGTAATAGGACATCACATAAGAAGAAATGCCCGTGATTGCCACGATGAGAAAAGGGAAGAGAAAAGTCCAGAGGATCCATCTTTTTTTCATCGTATTCTCCTATTCCATCCATTTATATCCGACGCCGCGCACGGTTTTGATATAGTGTTCTCCGTCGTCCTTCAAATGCTTGCGGAGCTGACGGATGTGCACGTCCACCGTTCTGGTATCCCCGCAGTACTCATATCCCCATATTTGATCCAGGAGTTCGCCGCGGGAATAGACGCGGTTTTTATTGCTCATCAGCAATTTTAATAATTCATATTCCTTCAAGGTCAGGGAAAGCAACTGACCGTTTTTGTGAACCTCATGGCTTTCATCATCCAGAACGATATCACCCGACGTCTGTTTTTTTCTTTCCGGCACTCGTTGCTGAGAACGCCGTAGAAGCGCATGAATCCGTGCAATCAGCTCATTGACGGAAAAGGGCTTTGTGATGTAATCGTCTGCACCGCCTTCCAGTCCGACAATCTTGTCAAACTCACTTCCCTTGGCGGTAAGCATAATAATCGGAATGTCCGGGCAGGGACTGCTGTTGCGAATCCTCTTACAGAGCTCCGTGCCGCTCAGCCCCTCCAGCATAATATCCAGCAGAATCAGGTCGGGCGTTCTGGTTTGGAGCGCCGTCAAAAGGGATTTTCCCTCCGAAAAGGTCCTTACCTGAAATCCGGCGTTCTCCAAGTTATAGGAAAGCAACTCCCGGATATGCAGCTCGTCGTCCACTGCGTAAATCCATTGTTTCTCCATGCGGTTCACCTCTTGTTATCCGAATCTTCCCGTGATATAATCCTCCGTTCTCTTGTCCTTCGGAAATTCAAAGATTTCTGACGTTTTCCCGTATTCCACAATATCTCCGTTTAAGAAGAAGGCAGTATAGTCCGAAACACGTCCGGCCTGCTGCATGTTGTGTGTGACCATGATGATGGTATAATCTTTTTTCAATTCCAAAACCAGGTCTTCAATTTTCAGGGTAGACAGAGGATCCAAAGCGGAAGTCGGTTCATCCATCAGAACCACTTCGGGAGAGATGGAAAGCGTGCGCGCAATGCACAGCCTTTGCTGTTGTCCGCCGGACAGCGCAAGAGCGCTCTTTTTCAGGCGATCCTTCACCTCGTCCCAAATAAACGCTTTTGTCAGCGCTTCCTCCACAATATCATCCAACTGTGATTTCTTTCGGATGCCGTGGATTCTTGGACCGTAAGCGATGTTGTCATAGACCGACATGGGGAAGGGATTCGGTTTTTGAAACACCATCCCCACTTTTTTCCGCAAGTCTATTATATCATAGTTTTTATAAATATCCACATGATTTAATTGAATCGTTCCGTCTATTTTACAACCCTCCACCAAATCGTTCATCCGATTCAGTGTTTTGAGAAAGGTGGATTTTCCGCAGCCGGAAGGACCGATCAGTGCGGTAATCTTATTTTGGTAAATATCTAAGTTCAGATCATGCAGTGCGTGAAAGGTATCATAGTATAGATTTAGATGTTCGATTTGAAATGCAGCCTTTTCCATCGTCTATTTTTTCTCCCTTACAATCAGATTGGCGGCCGTATTGACAATCAGAATAATTACAATCAACACGGCGGCTGTGCCAAATGCCTGCTCAAAGGAGATTGCCTCCTTGGCAAGCATATACAGATGAACCGAAAGTGTCCTTCCGGAATCCATGATG
Source organism: uncultured Clostridia bacterium (assembly GCA_934403665.1). Next base: position 7,660 of record CAKRUL010000024.1, read on the forward strand.
CTTTCCGGAACCCGGTTGACCATGCCTGCTGTCAGATAAACCGCCGCCGTTTCTCCGACGATTCTTCCAATGCTTAGAATCACTGCCGTCACAATTCCGCGCGAGGTGCAGGGAAGCACAATTTTCACAAGTGTTTTCAATTTGGTTGCTCCCAGAGCCAAAGATCCTTCCTTGTATTCTTGCGGAACGGTAATCAGACTTTCCTGACAAACGCGGATAATCACCGGAAGAATCATGATTGCCAGCGTAAGACTGCCGGATAAAAGCGACCACTTGAAATTCAGAACGGTGACAAACATTGTCATGCCGAATAATCCGTACAGAACGGAGGGAATCCCGGACAAGCTGTCCACGGCAAAGCTGATGATTTTGACCACTTTGGAGCTTTTCGCATATTCCGTCAGGTAAATGGCACACATAATCCCGATGGGAACGGAAAAGACCAGAGTCATTCCGATGATAGCAAGTGTGCTGACAACGGAGGGAATCAGGCTTTGAAAAAAAGCTTTGTTCATGGCAGGAATCCCGTTGATCACGATATAGAAAATCAGCCAGATCAAAACGGCAACACACAGAAAGGCGCAGAAACAAATCAGTCCTTTTATCAACTTATCGCGAAGCTTCATCGCTTAATCCTTCCTTTCCGCATGTGCCTTGACAAGATACATCAAAACGTTCAAAAGAATAATAAATCCAAACAGAATCACGCCGGTGGCATAGAGTGCTTCGCTGTGCATGCCTTCTGCATAGCCCATCTCCAGCGCACAGTTCGCCGAAAGCGTCCGCACTCTGGAAAGAAGGGAGGAGGGCATTTGCACCGCATTCCCGGAAACCAGAATCACTGCCATTGCTTCCCCCAAGGCACGGCCTACCCCCAGAATCACGGAGGAAAAAATGCCGGATCTTGCCGCCGGAACCATCACCTTAAAAATTGTGGTAACCTCTGTCGCACCCAGTGCGAGAGAAGCCTCCCGATAACTTTCGCTGACACTTCTCAAAGAGGTTTCCGAAACGCTGACAATGGTGGGAAGCACCATGACGGTCAGAATCAGAATCGCCGCCAGCATGCCGTTTCCTCCTGTCCCTTTGGCAAGATACTTGTCAATCATGGGAACAATGGTCATAAGGCCGAAGAAGCCGTAAACAACCGATGGAATGCTGGCAAGAATGTCAATGGAACGCCGCAGAAATACAGCCAGCTTTTTCGGTGCAAGATAGGCGAGATACACGGCGGTCAGCACGCCGACCGGTATGGCGAGCACCATGGTTCCCAAGGTGATATACACGCTGGATACAATCATCGGAAGAATCCCGAAGACTTCCGCCTGTGGCTGCCATACCGTGCCGGTGACAAATTCCAGAAAACCGATTTTGCCAATCACCGGAGCGCCTTTGTAAAAGACAAAGACCAGAATGATTCCCAATGCCAGAATACAGAAGATCGCCGAAAGCAGGAACAGTTTTTCTATGAAAAATTCAAATCGTTTTGTCCATTTTCGTTTCATGTTTATGCTCCGTTTTTTCCGCAGCGTTATTTTGCGGAGATATAACCGTCTGCTTCAACCATTTTCTGTCCGGCATCGCTCAGAATGAAGTCCACCAATTTCTTTGCCGTTGCGTCGAATTCGCCTTTGCAAACCAGCAGGAAAGGTCTTTTGATCAGATAAGTGTCGTTTTTCACATTTTCTGTGCTGGGTTTCACACCGTCAACCGACAATCCTTTGACCGAATCATCCACCACACCGAAAGAAAGATAGCCAATCGCATTTTCTTTGGTGGCAATGTTTTGCTTCACCGCACCGTTGCTGTCTGCTGTGATGGCA
>CAKRUL010000025.1 GCA_934403665.1 uncultured Clostridia bacterium
TTCCATGGTTTTCAGTTCCCATTGCCATTCATCCGTCATTTTCGGCCATGTGACAGACCATCCGGCGCCGTCCACACGAAAATAATACGAATTAGCATTTCCGTCCTGCGCCTTGAAACGAACCCATATCTGATAACGAGCCTGTTCCTTCACATAAATATGAAACCGCAGATTTCCGGGATCCTCACGCAGAAGCGTTGTGTTCCAGCTTCCGGTTCCCTTCACATAGCCTTCCCCCGAAGCAGTCGGATCATCATCCCTGCGCTCCCAAGGGGAGTTGACCACGGTTTCTGCCGCTTCCGCCTCCAGCACCAGCGTATCTCCCGCAATCGGGACTGCGGTATGTTTCGCTTCTGCCGCTCCGGCAGGAATACAGCCAAACAAAATGCTGAGTGAAAGAAACAGCGCACCTATTTTCTTTTTCATAGCAATCCTCACTTTCCGTCGATATGAATCACGGTTCCGTAAACCACCAACGGTTCTTCGGTTCCTCTCTGATAAATCGCATAGCTTCTGATATAGTAATCGCGTACAGGCAGAGAAAGCAGTTCAATTCCGAACTGTCCCTTTGCGCTGAGCGCTTTTTTCGAGGTCAATCTCCGACAATCCGCCGCTTGCAGAAGCGGCTCCGGATTGCTTGCCGAATAAAGCATACCCCACTCTGTTTTTTGATAGCCGGATGCCTGTTTGACCTGTCCGAAGAAAATCTTTCCGTCCTCGGACGGATAAATCACATTCTCATAGGTATGCACTCCTGGCTGTGTTTCGTCCGCCTGATAGGAAACCGTCAACACACCGTCTGCCGCCTGCACGGAGTAGATTCCCTCCGCATTCGGAACCAGCAGAGCGCCGTTATAACGAACCTCGCCGACCCGGTAGCCCTCCGTCGGAATCGGTGTCAGGTGTAAAACCGTTCCTTCCGCAACGCCGAGAGCGCCTGCCCCCTGCAGAGGAATGCCCTCCGCTGAAACGGTGCCGCCCTCACCGACGGTATAGGTGATCTGCCGCACGGAAACAGATTTTTCCGCCGCCGCTTTTGCCGCAGATCCTCCGGCAGAAAAGGCAAACAGGTAATCCTCCGGATTGGTCGCCTGCAGAGGAAGAACCGCATAGAAATCAAAGGACGCTTTGCCCTGCGCTCCGGTGTTTCCCTGCCCCAGGTAATAGACATAGCCTTCTCTGGCGGTTCCGCCATATGTAAATGAAACGGTCTCGCTGACTTTTCCCGGACAATTGCCTGCCATTAGAAGGGTGACCTCCCGATTGCTGCAAGCGGTGCTTCCATCGAACACCTGCACATCAAGTGTGATATGGTGTTTTCCGGTCGCCTCATCATAAGCGCACGCTACGTTGCTGATGCGCGGCGTTAAGGTTCTTTGCGGCGTGCTTCCGGTTCGGATCCATGCGACCTTTCCCACGGAATCCCATGAAAAGGAATGTCCCAAGGCAGTCAGAATTTCTCCTGCCGGAGCATAAAGAACTCTGTTTTGCCGGAGGAAAGGCTCTGTCAGCTTTGTTCGGATTCCATTGACAGAAATCTCCCGGCTCTGCGGAAAGAATTCCACCGTGCTGTCTTCTTTTTGGAAACAGGTGGCTGAAATCTGCCGGTATTCCGGATTGGTTTTCTGCATCAGTTCTCCGACCGGAAGATATAAGGCGTCTTTCCGCAAAAGCGGTTCTGCCTGAAACGATTCAAACATGCTGTTCAGCTTCACATCGATTGCCGTTCCGCCGGTCTTTGTAAGATTGGAAAACAAAGACAAATCAGCTCCGGCGACTGTCGCATCGCTGTGGGAAAGGGTGTATTCTCCGGCAGAAGCGGAGAAGGTGATCACATTCCGTCCCTCTGCCGTTTCACAAGTTTGAAGGGTGTTTCCCTGTGCGTTCTTTACCGTCCATTTTCCGGCTTGCACGCCGGTAACGGTAAAGAGAAAACTGCCCTGTGCATTCTGTGTTTTCACCGAGAAGCTTCCGCTCACCGGAACATCCCCCTTCGCGAGATATGCCACTCGGTTCTTGATCTGAACGCCTACGAACTGTTCGTTGTTTTCGACCAGCTGCACCTCCAGCGGCGGCAGATTCTTCTGCGAATCGCTGACCTGAAGCACATTCAGAAAGACATCGTTCTTCGCGGCGGTTCGCGGCGAGACTTCGATCCGCCATTTGCCTGCCTCTGTTGTTTTTGTTTTCGGCACCGCCTTCCAGTTGATTCCGCCGCTCTCAAACTCGTGTCCTGCGCCGCCGACCTTTGTGATCTGCGGATTCTGCGGAAGAAGAGTATCGTTCACCAGCTTGCCGTGATAGCCGGATTCGGTTCTCTGCACGGTTGTTCTGGTTCCTTCCGTCTGCGGCTCCTCCTCGGAGTGAAGCAGCCAGCTTTTCCGGAAGGAAGCGTCTGTGCTTGTGATATTGTCCAGCACAATCAGGGCGCCGGGATATTCCTCATCAAAGAAATTCAAAAACAGGAAGGAGCGGCTGTACTGCTCCACCTTACTGTTCGCATACGCTTTTGTCAGATCGCCTTTCAGATAACTGTGTGCCGGCTGTTTGGCATTCGGACCGAAATCATAGCCGAGGACTTCTGCCGTCTTATTTTCTTCCCTCTGCATTTCCAGAAGGTTTTTCGGCTCCAGACTTCCGGCGGTCAGGCGCTGTCCGCCGTCCGCGTGTTTCGTATATACCGAGCTTACCTGCTCGTTCGGATCATACACCAGCATACTGTTATGCGCCGCGGTTCGCTTGTGATAGTTCATGTCATGCAGGCTGGCATACCCCAAAGAGGTCACTGCGTTTCCGTTTTCGTCCTGAAATGCAGCGCTTTCGTATAACCCGGAATCAATCGCAAGCGCTCCCTTATAATAAATATCAAAATGCCCGGCATCGGCATGCTGATGACTGCCATAGGCACTGCCCTGCAGGTTCATCTGCACCGTCATGCTGTCACTGTCCAGCCCATCCTCCCACGAGGTGCGCGCCGTCATCATCGGGAAAGGTGCTCCGGAATAAGCCGTCAAAGGGAAATCCCGGAAGCTGCCGCTCGGCTCCACATCCACATCATTCATAATCAGATGCATCACCGCACTGACATCCGAAATCACCGTCGAGGTGCTCTTTCCGCCCTGTAAATTGCGGTAATACTCCCGTTTCAGATAGGGATCCTGATACAGGTTCCCTGCCATAAAGAATACGGACGCATAGGAAGCGTCATATCCGTAAACACTTTTGGTCACATCATCCCCCGTCGGAATGTATTTTCCGTCGGGTTTTCTGGCATACAGAAGTCCATATGCCGGATTCTTCTGCGCGCTGTCATACACATTGTCATAGCCCATTCCGCGAAACAGGTAGGCACAGATCAAATCAAACGCATAGCGAAACCGCCCGTAAGAAGGGCCTTCGCTGAAGGTCATAGACTGATAGGCATAGTTCCTGACCGGAACAAAGCCGCTCAGAATTCTGCCTGCAACAATGTTATACACCTTCGGATCCTCGTCGTAAAAAGCAATTCCTGCCGTCAGCAGATCCTTGTTCAGCTGTGCCTCGGCATTGTGCCCCAGCACATCCCCCGTCTGAAGGGGCGGCCAGCCCACTTCTAAAGTTCTTGCATGCGCAAGGACATAATCCCGGATTTCCGTGCGCTCCGCATCCGTCATCAAAGGATAGCACCAATCATAGACCAAAGAAGCATCATAGATTCCCTGTCCGCCCATACGGGTGGCGGAGACCGGCTGGTTTTCCAGCGTGCGGATCATATTTTTGGCAATGGCGACCGCCTTGCGCCCCTTGACAGCATCCCCCTCCATCAGATATAAGAAGGCGTTTGCCTCCATACATTCCAGATAAGAGGTATTCATATTGGTAGATGCCCCGTTTGCAAGCGCCGGCAGGGTTCCGTCGGTTTCCATCTGGCTTTTGTGCAAAAGATATTGATACACCTGCACATTCTGCGGATGGGTCAGATTCTGCCGAATCCGCGGAATATCCGCACTTCTCAGAAATACCCTCGGATGCTCCGCAGGCGGTGTGATGGAAGGAAACGAATAGCCAAACTGCTGAAGATATTCCGTATCTGTCATATTGTTTGGTTCCGGCTGATAGGTGATGGACGCGGCGAACACCAGCTGATCAATGGAATAGCCGATGTCCCGGTGTGCAAATTCAATCAGATGCTGACCGGCACCCATAGATTCCGTGCCAATCTGCATCCACTGCCATTGGTTTGCTCCGCGAATCTCTTTGATAGACCACGATTTGTTGTCTGTGCGGTACCAAACAGAGGTGGAACTGATATTCAGCGCCTTGACTCTCGCCCAGATATAGTAAGTTTTCGGTTCCTGCACCGTGATATAATACTGCAATTCTCCGGGATCGCTGTTCTTTTGGGAAGAATTGAATGCCGCCGTTCGGGCGACCGTCACATATCCTCCGCCGGAAGCGTCCGGATCATCCGTCATACGGAGAAAGGGTGCGTTCAGCTCCGCTCCGGAGAACTCTGCCTCCACCGGAGAAAGCTCTCCGCCGACCGTTACAACGGAATAGGCACCGCCCGAAACAGGCGGCACACCGATCAAAAGAAAAACGGTGCAAAGAAAGATGGAAAACATTTTTTTCTTCATAATAACTCCCTGATAGAATATAGGGTGAAAAGAATGCCCCTGCAGAAAAACTGCGGCATTCCGCAAAACCTCACACGCCGCCGGAAAGGCAGCGGCTTTCTCTGTGTGTTCCGCTCGATTGCTTTGGAATGATGATAAGGGGAATGTTCCATGGTTCCATTGCTTTTGAAAAAAGAAACAGGGGAACGTTTTCGTGCTCTGTGCGCGGCAAAAAAAGCCATACAAGCCAAGCGTTCCCCCTTCCTTTGGTTTTCGGCGGACGGCGATCCGGAAACAGACGGCCGCCCGCCTTTCTTTTTGTTCTGTCTGCAGGAGTTTCCTGCCTTTTGTCAGACTCCCAGCGAGGAAGCCGAATAAGTCGTGATTGGGGTTTCCTCCAGCCCTTTTTCCGTCAGCCAGTCAGCCAACGGATCCGAAAGGGTATCGGAGACCGCCTCTTTTGAGAGTAACCGAAGAACCGTGAGTTCCGGTTTCTGATAAGCTTTCATATCGCTTTCTCCTTTCCTCCGCTTACGGATTCGGAGTTGCGGAAAGAACCCGATCGCCGTATACAACGGTCTGGACGCCGTCTTTTCCGTAAATTGCATACGATCTTGTGTAATAGGTTTTTCCTTTTTCAAAATCCCCGAAAATACAGATGCCGTAATTGCCTGCCGCGCTTCTTGCTTTCGCGCTCAGCTTCGTGCCGTTTCCGGCCGTCAGATCCTCGGAGGATGCTGCAAATTCCATCCCGTAATCAATCAGTGCATAACCGTTCACGTCCACAACCTTCGCAAACACGATGCTCATCGGATCGTTGATCAGCTTGCCGTTCACGGTCTGTGCCCCGGTGGATTGGAAAATGTTTTCATAAGTCTGCGGATTGCCCGGCTTGGAGGTGTCCTGCTTGAAGGAAACCGCAAGCGCGCTGTTGGCTGTCACAGCCGGCGTTTCATATTTTCCTTCGGAATTTGCAACCATTTCCACACCGCCATAGGTCACTTTATCGACCACATAGCCATCGTTGGCAGTCGCTTCAAACACAACGGTTTTTCCTTCCACAACCGTGACGGAAGCGCCGCTGTTCACAACTGCTCCGTTTGCCTTCACCGTTCCGTTGGCATCAGCTGTGACAGCAATCTGATAGGTCGGAACAGGGATGCTGTTCTCTGCTTTGACGGAAGTATTCTCTCCCGTCATCACATAGAGAAAATCCGTTGCATTGGTCATGGTGTCCGGCAGAGTCACATAAAAGTCGAAAGACGCTTTCTTCTCTGCACCGGTGTTTGCCTGGTTCAGATAATATACATACCCTTCTTTCACAGCACCGTTATAGGTGAAAGAAGTTTTTCCGCTGATTTTTCCGGGCTGACTCCCCATCATCACAAGCGTGACATCCTTGTTTGCAAGGGGTTCTGTCCCGTTGAATGCCTGCACCTCCAAGGTAACATGGTGCTTGCCGGAGGCACTGTCATAACTGCATGATACATCGCTTGTCTGCAAAGTCACTGTTTCCGTTGCAAAAGCAGGAAGAAAGCAAGCCGCCAGCAGACAAACTGCGATTACGATAGAACTGATTCGTTTCATTGCTTCACTCCTCCTTTTTTATTCCGGTTTGACAAAGACATACGGAGCAGTATAAGGATCGGAGGGTCTTTTCGGAGTTCTGAAGGGGCCCACTGTCACCGTCACCGTCTCGCCGGGATTGACCTCAAAGGTCTTTTGAAAGCCATAATCTTTTGTGGAAGTCGTGGTATCATTTCTTGTGCCCACTGTGAAACCGGACGGAATATAGGTGTATCCCTCCAGCCACGGATTCGCTTCACGCTGTTCTGCTTCCGTTCCGTTAATCCACATTCCGACGTAAACCGTTGCCGTCTTGGTCAATTCAAAGGTACAATAGTATGATGTGCTTGCGTTTCCGGTGATATCGTTCCAAGAATTTCCCATTGGCAGATAATCTGCCCCTGCCGCAACCTCAGGAACGACCAAAGTGTGTGTTCTCCACGACGGCCAATATGCTTTTATCGTCGTATCGGTCGGCTGCACATTTTTGGTGATTTTTACTGTTTTATCTGTTATAAGTGTACCCGTGCCGGTGTAGAACTTCGCATTCTGAATCATTTCCGTTTCAGGCGCTTTGTCAAGGAATTTCACAATAATGGTAGGCTCTGAATCGCCGCCCTTGAAATAACCGATGGATACTTTCTGGGTTTCGCCCGGATTGACGTCAACCGTCTTTTTCCAATAGGTTAGATCTTTGTCACTGGTGCCCCAGCATCTTGTTACGGTCGCACCGCCATCTGCAAATCCTGCAGCCGGCAGCCATGAGAAATTCGCGGCATTGTCGATATGTACATAAATTTCTGCCGAACGGTTAATCTCGAAATCCATAAGACCGTTATTGCTGCTGTAATTATAATTCGCATCCAGCTGACCGTTAAGATTACGGGTTAACTGAATGACCGTTGCACCCTCCAATTTGTCCGGGAAAGCCTTATAATAAATATCGGAACGATTGTTCCACATCAACGTTTGGTTTGTCACGCTGCTTCCGTCAATCACCGGTTTGCGCAGAATGTCGGTTGTCACTTTGGCATTTGCTTCCGTGATTTCTTTTCCGGTTAAAGCTTTGATGTCGGCAACATTCACCTTCGCATTGGTGACAGCAGGTGCCGCTTTTTCATAAGTGAGCGTAAAGGTTTTGGAGGCGGTTCCGTTGGTCACTGCAATGGTGGCAACCGGAGCATTTTCGGCAAAATCGGTGGTTGTGATCTCTGCCTTGGCGGACGCGTCCTCTGTGCGGACGATCATTTCCGGATAATCCAGATAACCGGCATTGACCGGAACTGTGTACTGTAACGTATTGTTGGAGAAATTCTCCAGCGGAACACCGTCAATCAGAATTTCACGCACATTGACATTGCCGCTTGCAAAAACAGCGTTCTGGGAATAGGGATAAATGCCATCCAGATCATCCCATACAAACGCCTTGACCTGGTCAGCTCCTGTCGGAACCGTCAAAGTCAGCGAAACCGGCGTGTTTTTCTTTGCTGCCAAAGTCACAGCGGTTTTTTCCATAGCGACCATCTCTGCTCCCTGATAAGCGCAGGCGATCAGCGTTGCCGTTTTACCTGCCGCATTGGCGCGGATGCTGGTGGAAACCTTCATTTCGCCGGGAGTCAGTGAAGTCAACGCATTGCCTTCGGCGTCGGTGAAGGTCACGGTTTTCACTCTCACATCGCCGGATGATATGTACGCATCATAGGCAAAAGCACTGAAGCTCAGGGACAGTATCATGACTGCCGCAAGAAGCACCCGATAGATTTTTTTGGTGCTTTTCTTCATTTTCATTTTTCTTCCTCCTTTGGTTTTTGTTTATTTTCACTAATACCATTTGGTTCTTTCATTATAACAATGAATTTTAAAGGATTCAACGTTCAAATCATTCCAGTTAGGTGTCCAAATCCGTTTTTGCAGAAATTTTCAGCCGAAATATTCCGCCGAAGGGGACGGAGGAGGTGTTTCCTATTCTGCCAATGTCAGGCAATAAAAAAAGAACAACGCACATATGCACGCTGTCCTCTGCACTTTACTCTTTGTCTCTCTGCTATGTTTCCTCTTTCTGCTGCCGCAAATATTCATTCGGCGTCAGACCGACATAGTTACGGAACATCCGGCTGAATGCCCACACCGACTCATAATGCAGGTTAAAGGCGACCTCCTTCACCGTATGCTCACCGCTTCTTAACATTCGCATACTGTATTCTATTTTCTTTTCCTGGAGATATTGCTGCATATTTCTTCCGGTCTTTGATTTGAAGAGCTTGGTGAGATAACCTGCGCTGTACCCCAACTGTTCCGAAATCCAGCCCACATTCCGGATTTCAAGAATATGATCGTCAATATAGCGCATGACCTCACGCACGACTTCTCCTGCCGCTTCCCCGGCAAGCTTCGGGGCATAATGCTTCTGCTCCATTTTCTGATAAAGCCTGTAAACATGAATCAAAAGCTGTGTGACGCAGGAATCGAAAATTCTCTCGCGATACTCCCGCTCGGCGTACAGCTCGTTTAGCATCATATCCAAAGAGGCATGTATATTTTCCGTGTCCTGCATGACCTCATGCGGCGGTTTTTCATAGAAGGAAATCAACGAGCGGTATTCCTCGCCCAAGTCCTCCCGAAATTGAAAGCCTATACATTCATAGCGCAGCCGGGAATGTTCCCCCGACTCAATCCGGTGAATTTCGCCCTTTGCAACAATATGAAAATCCCCTGCTTTGACCTTGTGCTTCACGCCGTCCTTCACAAAATAGCCTTCGCCCGATATGACATAGCTGATTTCATGACATTTCTGACGGTGCTCGAAAACCTCGCCGCCATCCTCCAGCCCCATCTCTCCAATCTGATACAGGTCAATCAATTCCAGCCGAATCGGATTTTCCGGCACGCTTTTGTTCAGCGCAAACAGAACGCCCCGATAATAGGTATCCTTCCACGCCTTCAAGGAATCGCTCATATTGCTCACCTCCTCTGTACTGTGCTGTTATTGTAACATAGACACTTTGTGAAATCAATGGAAAAGTGCTAAGCGTGCAACACATACAGTAAACGGGATATCATACATAATTTCTTCTTAAGAGGAAGGCTTGAAAGCGCTCCGCACGCTGTCTTGTGCGCTTTGTTCCCTGTCCTCAGCTCTCCTCCCGAATGACGGCAGCCAGCATTTTCGCACGCCTTGCCAGAGAAGAGATCCACGCATATTCCTCCTGAAGCCGATCAATCCTTTGAAATAATTCCTGCACTTTGTTTTCCTCTTATTATTTTTTGAAACGCTTTTCATCCGTCATATAGCTGGCATATTTTGCAGAAATCTGATTGGA
>CAKRUL010000026.1 GCA_934403665.1 uncultured Clostridia bacterium
AGTTAAAACAGAATGTCATCAATAAATATTTGCCAAATGCAGTGAAAAGCAGGTGGGTTTAATGGTTACGGTTTTCAACAAGCAAGACAAAGGATATGTTCCGACCATTTTAAACGGCGTGCACTGGGAAGAATCACAGGCATTTTCCTCCATCCGAAATGGAAAAAGGTCTGAGGATGGCTTGTTTTTAATCATCCCGTATATGCAAAATAAGGGTTGTATTATTCAAAAAGGTGATATTGTGATAAAAGGCAAGTTTACCAATCCAATCAAGTCAAAAACGGATTTGGAACCAAAGGGGAACGCCTACACCGTAACCGCCGTTGATTTTCTGGATTTTGGTTCTCCAAACATGCAGCATTGGGAAGTGACCGCCAGATGATGAGAGTAAAGATTGACACAAAGTCTTTGGAGCAAATTCTCAAAGAAAGAGGGTTGGAGGACGGCGGAAGGGTGCAGAAGTTTTTCACGAACACTGTTTATAAATATTCCGACCCTTACACACCGTTTCAAAACGGCATTTTCAAAGAGAATGTAGAAATCAAAGCGGATTCTATCAAGTACAGAAGTCCTCAGGCGAGGTTTTTATGGAACGGATTGCTTATGGTAGATCCGGAAACCGGAAGCGCACACGCCAGAAAAGGGGTTTCCAAAGTGCTTGCGCAACCGCAGATAGCGTTGAACTATAACCAAGCGCCCATGAGAGGTAAACAATGGACGTTGAGAATGTGGCAGGACAGAAAAGATGACATCTTAGACCAGACCGCAAAAATAGCAGGAGGAAGGGCAAAATGAGTGTTATAAAAGCGTTGCAAGAATACATACAAAAATATGACGGAATGGAAATGCTCATCCTCACCGACAGGGTGGACGAGCAAAGAAATTCATTCGCAATCTATCCAACCGGAAATTCAAAAGTAAGATCGGATGTCTTAGGAAATAAAACCTATCATAAAAGTTATATTTTTTTAGCTAAGATGGCAACGGGCGAAGAATTTGAACGTTCCGATAATTACGATTTTTTAGAGGGTTTCTGTGATTGGATAGAGGACAACACAGAAAACAGCGTTTTTCCAGATCTGGGGAAGAAATACACTGTTGAAAGTTTGGAAGTCTCAAACATTATGCTGATGGATATATCGGCGGGTTGGGACTTGGGAACTTACCAAATACAAATTAATTTACAATATACAAAGGAGTGTTTTTAAATGGCAGAAACAACTTTTAATTTGGCAGACAACCAAAAGGCGGCAAGAAAACTGATGGTAACGGCTGTTGATGTCGGGACAACATCTTCTGCATCTTATGAAGTGGTCGGAGCAGGAATCGAAGATAGCTCGATCGAGTATAACCCGGAAGTAAATACTGTAACTGATATCTTAGGAATCACTGAAACATCCGTTGACAAAACGGAGCCAAAACAATCATTTGAACCTTTTACAGTAAGAGGCGGTTCAAAGCTTGCCGAAAAACTGTATAACCAGATGAGAGAAGGAAAACTAACAGAATTATCTCTGTACAACGTTTTGGTTATTCATGGATTTGCAGGAACAGCAGGATCGTACAAAGCAGAGCTTCACAAAAATTGTACAATCGTTGTGAACTCCATTGGCGGGAGTGCTCATGTTGATATGCCAATTGAAATCAATTTTTCAAATGATAAAACGCTTGGAACTGCAAATGTACTCACTGGTGAAATCACATTTACTCCGGCAGTAAGTGTATAAGGAGGAATCAAGATGGCTGACCTGAATTTAAATATCGAAACTGGTGAAAAGACTTTTACCATTAACGAGGATCCGAATAAACTTTTGAAGTTTAATCCTGGAGATTATAACATCATGTCGAGATTTTACGAGGTGAAAGACATTCTTAAAAAAGAGATGGATGCTCTGAATCCCGAATCAAAAATTAACGAAGATGGAACCGTTCCAAACGATTCCGAGGACTTTGCAAAAAGTATCAAGAAAATTGATGCTCTTATCCGAGAAAAAATTGACTATATTTTTGGATATGCTGTCAGCGATATTGTTTTCGGAACTGTAAATCCTCTTTCGACCGTTGGGGGCATTCCGTATTTTGAGAGATTTTTTAACGCAGTGATTCCATTTATAGAAAAAGAGCTTAATGCGGAAGCAAAAAAGTCTGAAAAGAAGATGGTGAAATACACAGCAAAATATAAAAAGTAGGTGAGTTTATGTATGAATTGCCTACTGCTCTCGAAGTCAATAACACGATGCGTGAAATCAGGTCAGATTATAGGGCGGTTTTAGATGTTATAGCCGCCCTGAATGATCCAGATTTGACACAGCAAGAAAAAGCTCTGGTGTCGATTGAAATCATCTTTACGGACAAAATAGAACCATCTGATTACAGGGAAGCTCTTGAAAAAATCATGTGGTTTATCGGCGGTGGTGAAACGGAAAACGAGCAAACAAACAAGCCAATACTTGTCGATTGGGAGAAAGATTTCAAACTCATCATTGCACCGATAAACAAAATAATAGGTTGTGAGTGCAGAAACTTAAAATATTTGCACTGGTGGACGTTTTTAAGCGCATATTGCGAGATTGGGGACTGTGCTTTCGCCAATGTCGTTAGCATACGAAACAAAAAGGCTAAGGGCAAAAAACTCGACAAGTGGGAGCAGGAATACTACAGAGAAAACCGCAATGCAATTGACATTAAACCAAAGTTTTCGGAAGACGAAAAAGCGGCGTTGGACTTTTTTTATGTTTGACAAAAATGAAGCAATGTTGTATAATATTCAAAAATATGTAAAGGAGTTTTCTGTATGAAAAGAGCAATTGCCGGATTTATGGCTGGCGCTCTCATTTTTGGTTCTATTGGCGTTTTTGCTGGAAATTATGTAGCAAACACAGTTGATTTTAAGGTAATGGTAAACGGAAAAGAGTTTACATCCGATCCGCCTCCGTTGGAAGTGGAAGGGCGTACATATTTACCTTTACGAGCAATTGGCGATGCACTCGGTGTTCCGGTTGGGTGGAATGAGGAATTAAGGCAAGCGGAGGTCGGCGCTTTACAAAATGATGTTGAATTGCTTAAGGAAGTTAAAAATTTTTATGTATCAAAGATATGGAATAAAGGATTTTGCGATATATCATGGTATATAGCCGAGGGAACAAATAGTTCTGGCGGAGAAATGGATATAAATTTTGCGATTGAACAGCTTGATAAGGCGATGGAAGAAAAGCTGGAGTATGATAAAAAGATTGAACAGTTGGACGACGAAAAATATTCTGATGTAAAATCCACATATAAAAAATTATCCGATGAAACTGATAAACTATATCAAAATATTAAAAATGAACCTCCTGTAGCAAATAACGAAAATACTACATTTAGCACAAGCCTTTTCACACAATACGCTGACGCATTTTATGAACTCGTAGATTAATTAAATAGTTTTAAACCACTCTTAACAGGGTGGTTTTAGGGATTGACAAATCCATAAACTGTGGTAAAATAAGAGCAGATAAAGGTATACCGTATTGAACGGTTACCAAAAATGAATCTAAAGATAGACCGTACTTTTGGAAGAGGGCGGTCTATCTTACTTTATAGTAAAATGCGAATAAAAGAATTACAAGTAAAAGAATAATCTTTCGTATGTATTTCATCCGCACCACCCCCTTTCGGGTGTGACAACCGTCCTCGATTTACCTTCATCTGCTGGAATTATTATATAAAAATCGAATAACAAAGTCAAGCACTTATCATTGTGGATAGGTGCTTTTCTTATGCCTGAAAAGGGGTGATAACTTGGCAGATGGAACGATTATTATTGATACAAAAATAGATAATTCAGGCGAAAAAATAGGCGTAAAAGAGATGGGCAAAATTTTAAAGCGTATTGAAAAATCGTTTGACGGAATTTCCAAAAGTTCTTTGAGTGCGAATAACAATATAGAAAAATCTTTTTCAAAGCAAAATGAAGCTATAAAGAAACAGGAAATACTTCTGGAATCTTTAAAAGGGAAATATGCCGCTATAACGAGTGGAGCAAGTGCTGAAAAAAAGCAGTCCGGTATCGAAAAACAGTTGCAGAGCGTACAGAAAGAGATAACCAAAACGGAGCAAGAGTACAATGCATTGATTCAAAAGCTGAAATCTTTAGAAGCTGTTCAAAACGCGGGAAGTCCTGCTTCTCAGGCACAGACAAAAGCAGATATAAGTAAACTTGACAATAGCATCATGATTACCGGAGAAAGACTGGATGAATTGCATCGAAAGGCATCTGTTATAGAAAAGGATTTGAAATCCCTGAAAATGAATCCAGAAAATTCAGAAGAAGCAAAAAAGTTAAAAAGTGAAATAGAATTGGCAACGCAAAAACTTCAGAGATTGAAAAACGAGGCAAAAGAGGATTTTACCGATAAACCAATGAAAAATATCTCGAAAAAAGTAAATGAATCCACGAATCGAATCGGAAAATCCATTGGTCACATCGGAACCAGAATAAGAGGTTTAATTCTGAGCGCCGCTCTTTTTTCTGTTTTATATAAGGCGTTTAATTCTTTGTTTACTTATATGCGGACAGCTATGTTGACAAATGCACAATTTTCCTCATCTTTAGCACAAATAAAAGGAAACCTTCTTACTGCGTTCCAGCCGATATATGAGGCAGTAATGCCAGCTTTAAATGTTTTTATGCAATGGTTGGCAAAGGCTACATCATACATTGCGGCGTTTATAAGCACCATTTTCGGGAAAAGCGTTGTGGCAAGCAAAAAGAATGCGCAGTCGTTGTATAATCAAGCAAAAGCATATGGGGATATGGGAAAGGCGGCGAAAAAAGCAGGGAAAAAAATTGAAGATGCCTCTAAAAGTATGGCGAGTTTTGATGAACTCAATATAATTGATAGAAACAAGGAACAGAGTGTTCCTGACACTGGAACATCCGGCGGAGGTGGAGGTATTACTCCGAATTTTGGGTTTGAAAACGAGATTGACACCTCTAATATAGAAAAGGCTTTATCTACTTTAAGCAAAGCGTTTGAACCATTAAGGAATATGGATCTTACAAAGCTGAACGCGAGTCTCGAGAGGCTTAAAGAGGCAGTGAAACCACTCACGAAAACTATTTTTGACGGTTTGTTTTGGGGAATCGAAAATGTATTTGTTCCTCTTAGTGTTTTTACCATTCAAGATGTTCTGCCAAGATTTTTAGATACTCTTGCGATTGCGATAAAAGGCGTTGGCGTGATTATAAAAGAAAAAATAGAATTTTTCAAACAATTTGTAGACCAGTTTTTAAAACCGATTGCAGAATATGCCGCACCTGGGTTTCTCGAATTCTGGGATGATTTTAATACTGCTTTTGACGATTTAGTAACTGCAATTGAGAATAGTACAGCTTTTGAGGATTTGCGGAGCATCTTGGAGAAAATATATACTCTTTTAGCACCGATTATCGGGTTCTTGATAAGAATTGGAACATGGTTTGCATCGTTTGTTGTTAGCGCGGCATTCATAGGCTTAAAGAAAAAATTCAAAGACTTAGAAGATGTGATCGGGATAGTTGCTGATGTTCTTAATGGTGATTTTTCTGGTGCATGGGAACACTTCAAGGATTTGATGGTAGATAATAAAATTGATACCGCAAAAAAAAGCTTGAATCTCTTGAAAGAAAAATTCGGGGATTTAAAGGAAACGGTCAAAGAGTTCGTGTCTGATTGGGCAGAGAAAATTGATACGATGGTTACCGATTGGAAAACAAAGATGAAGGACTGGTGGGACAACGAAGTCTCTAAAATGTTTTCTGCCGAAACGTGGGATACGCTATTCAAGCAAATCGGAGAATCTATTGCGTGGGCAATTGTTGGAACAGCCGGATTTGTCGAAAAGTGGAAAACAAATATTGGGAACTGGTGGAATAATAATGTCGAAGGATGGCTTACATTAGATAAATGGAAAGGGCTGTTTTCAAACATTAAAACTGCAATATCTGAAAAATGGAATGATGTTGTTACATGGTGGGACGAATCCCTTCCGGATTGGTGGAACAATCATGTTATGAAATGGTTTGACAAACAAACGTGGTTAGATTTAGGAACCGATATAAAGAATGGATTTGTTGAAGGTTTTAAAGGAATTATTAATTCTGTTGGAGGAACAATAAATAAATTAATCAGCGGCTTCCAAAGTCTTGCGAATGGAGCAATCAGTGCGGTTAACAAAGTTATAGAAGGATATAATTCAGTTGCGGACAAAACATTCCTTCCTAAGATATCTACCATTAGTCGAATTGACCTTAGTGGATATAAAATTCCAAAACTCGCACAAGGTTCTGTAGTACCTCCAAACCGTGAATTTTTAGCCTTACTTGGAGATAACAAAAAAGAAACAGAGATTGTATCTCCGTTGTCCATCATGAAACAGGCACTTGCTGAAGTCATGGAGGAACTCGGCGGAGCAGGAGGAAACACGGTAGTACTTGAACTGGACGGGCGAGAGGTCGGCAGAGTATTTTTACCTCTGATACGAAAAGAAGAAAGACGAAAGGGCGTACAGCTTGGGGGTGTTTATTAATGAATGTTTTTACGATTGACGGTGTGTCGTACAATGTCGCTGTGACAAAGTTTGAACGCACTTTTGCAGTGACTGACACAGACAAAGCCGGGCGTTCTATCAACGGAAATATGATAAGAGACATCATCGGGACATTTTACAATTATTCTATGAGCATTGATTCAAGAAACGTTTCACAGGGGGAATATAACTCCCTTTATCAAATTTTATCCGCCCCAGTGGATTCTCATAATTTTGTTTTCCCATACAACGGCGAGACCATCTCCTTCAAAGGATATGTCACAAATGGGAAAGACACCCTGAAAACAATGAAAGAGGGAAAAAATAAGTGGACAGGGCTTGAAATCAATATCATATCAATGGAACCTCAAAGGAGACCGTGACATGAGCGTACAAATAACCTACAGAGACACTTCTCCTTTTTCCAAAAAAGATAGTACGCTTACGGTGACTGATAAACAAGCGTTTATTTCCGAGGCGCAGCTAAAGCAAGATTTAGATGTTCCGAATTATGCAACGATGGAACAAAACTTCTGGGTTCTGAACGGGACACATGAATCTTTCCCGGATGAACCTGTCAATGCTCCTTTTGGGGTATGGTCTTATTCTATGAGCGGAGAAAATGGCGCTTTCTCCGCTCCTATTATTTTAGTGCGTACATTTACCGAAAAGCATAGCAGTGTTGGGATTAGTTTTGAATTTCAGCGATACACAAATGACTATTGTAATCACCTCAGTGTCAAATGGTATTCGGACGATGTGTTGCTGTTTGAAAAAGAATATCAACCGGATAATGCAACCTATTACTGTAAGCAAAATGTAGAGCTGTACAACAAAGTTGTCATTACCTTCTATTCCATGAACAAAGCCGGACGATATCTGAAAATTGCGAATATAGATGATGGCGTTATCCGGATTTTTGGTGATTCGGATTTAATGAATGTAAAAGTCGTTGAAGAAATATCCCCCATCAGCGAAGAACTTCCGATTGATACGTTAGACTTCACACTGAATAAAGGGGATATTGAATTTATGTTCCAGAAGAAACAGCCTACCGAAGTTTACCACAACGGCAGTCTAATAGGGTGTTTTTTTATTGAGAGTTCTTCTCGCCTTACCAAAACGCAGTATAAAGTGTCGGCAGAGGATTACATTGGTATCTTAGATAAAAGCGATTTTATGGGAGGAATATATACCGCTGTTCCAGCTTCGGAAATTGTAGCGGCAATCTTTGAAGGTGAAACGATTCCGTATGAAATGGAAACCGCGTTAAAAAATACCTTGCTGAGCGGCTATATCAAAATATGTACCAAAAGGGAAGCTCTTGCACAGGTGGCATTTGCTTTGGGTGCAATCATCGACACCGCAAGGACAAGAAAGGTCCTTATACGGAAAGTCGACACGGAAAATACAGCAAGCGTTGACGGTGACAGGATATTCATGGGAGGCTCTATTGATACCGGAGACATCGTTACGGCAGTAGAGATAAAAGAACATTCTTACGTTCAAAACAACGAAACACAGGAACTTTTTAGTGGACAGATAAACGGAACGGAATTAATCACCTTCAGCGAGCCAAAACACAGTCTCGCCATATCAGGAGGAACAATCACAGAATCCGACACAAACTATGCAATTATCACAGCCAGCGGAGATGTGGTGTTATCAGGGAAAGGATATACTCACGCAACCAAAACAATCCGCAAATCTAATCCCAATATTACATACGGTGAAAAACAGAATGTTATAAAATTCGAGGAAACAACGTTGATATCAGGCAGTAATTCCGCAGAAATTATCGAAAATGTCTATAACTATTATATGAAAAACAAAACGCTGAAATGTGATTTTGTTTTGAACGGCGAGGAAACTTCCGACACTGTTAACATTGACACGGAATTTGCAGGAACCAAAAAAGGAATGATTAAAAGTTTAGACCTTGATTTAAAAAATAAACTCATAGGAAAGGCGGAGATACAAATTGAATGAGTTCATTTTTGACAGGACTATTACCGATTTGGCATTGCTGACCTCAAAGGCGTATTACAATGCAAGTGATTTAAACCGAATCGAGGGAAACATAAGCGAGTTATCCGCCATCTTGAATGGACTTGTCTACACACAAAAAGTGACCGTAAAGACAGACTGGGCAAATAGGGATTTTCCTTCCGCCGTGAGTATGGAGCGAATCAGGCAAAATATTCGTAAATTAATCTCTGCTTTTTGCGTAAAAGCGGACACGCCGTCTTTACCTGACACCTTAAATAAAATGGACATCAACAAGGCGAACGCCATAGAGAAAATCCTTTTTGATATCAATCAAGAAATAGCCGTTGTGCGGTCACTGTGGCCAATATGCGGAACATTCGAAAGCGGGGAGTTGTAATATAATGTATGATTTTGTAGATAAAACAACATCTGAAGCTGGAACACCTATAAACCGAAAAGCAATGATGGCCGTGCAGGGCTTCCAGACGAAAACAACAACATTTAACAC
>CAKRUL010000027.1 GCA_934403665.1 uncultured Clostridia bacterium
TCCTTCCAGAGGACCCGGCCGTCGTGAGATCGGGCACGGAGCACTGGCGGAGCGTGCATTGGAACCTGTTATTCCGAGTGAGGACGAGTTCCCTTATGCAATTCGTGTCGTGTCTGAGGTGCTGAGTTCCAACGGTTCCACTTCTCAGGGAAGTATCTGTGGAAGCACTTTGGCTCTGATGGATGCCGGTGTGCCGATTAAGGCACCGGTTGCCGGAATTTCCTGCGGTTTGATTACCGATGAAGATCGATGGGCAACCATGGTTGATATTCAGGGGCTGGAGGACTTTTTCGGTGACATGGACTTTAAGGTAGCCGGTACGCATAAAGGAATTACAGCGATTCAGATGGACCTGAAAATTGACGGTTTGACCAAAGATATTATTGAACAGGCGTTGATTCGTACAAGAGATGCAAGATATTATATCCTGGATGAGGTTATGCTGAAATGCATTCCTACCTATCGGGATCATCTTTCTAAGTATGCGCCGAAGATTATGCAGATGACCATTGATCCGGACAAAATCCGTGAAGTGATTGGTTCCGGCGGAAAAGTTATTCAAAAAATTGTTGCGGATACCGGAACGAAAATTGACATTGAGGATGACGGAAGAATCTTTATTGCCGCTGCTGATACTGAGGCATGCAAAAAAGCGATGAAGATTATAGAAGGCATTGTCAAGGAAGTAGAACCCGGCGAGACTTATATCGGTACAGTGAAGCGCATTATGCCGTTTGGAGCATTTGTGGAAGTTCTTCCCGGCAAAGAAGGCTTGGTTCATATCTCTCAGCTGGATCTGAAAAGAGTGGAAAAGGTTGAGGATGTTGTAAGCATCGGGGATGAAATTCTTGTGAAATGTACTGAGATCGATAAACAGGGCAGAGTCAATCTTTCCAGAAAAGCTGCTTTGAAGGATGCAGAGGAAAAATAGACTGAAATAGGGAGAAAGAAGACTGTCTGTCTCAGACAGCCGTCAACTGCAATCAAGAAAAACAGGAATTCATTTTTGAATTTGAAATTTCATTGCATTGTTTGTCTGACATCACCTGTTTCCATGCATACAATCACAGGATAGAACGCCTGAAACCATCAAGGTTTCAGGCGTTTTTTGCTTGCTTCGCCGCACAGGGACTCTACTGGATCCACAGCTGCTGACGAATCTATGTTCTGCAAATGTCCCTTACTTTTTTGAAGCCTGCCTTTTTTGTTTGAGCGAAAAACGAATACGGCGGTAAATCATTCTGCAATGGAAACATTTCAGATATGAGGCAAAGAAAGAATTTGGTATTGCTATTCGCTGAAAACCGGAATTTTCCCTGTCTTGAAAAGGATTTTGGAATTTGCTATAATGAAATGGAATGACAAACAAGGAGGTGCTTTATGTACAGAAAAATTCTTTGCATTCTGTTCTCCATTCTTTTATGGATGGTTCCTTCCTCTGCCTTAGCGGAGGAGTATCCTAATGAAATATGGGATCCGCTGAGCCGTTTTGCGTCTGCCATGGAAGCAGGAAACGATTCGGAAATGTATACCTATGGAAGTCAGGTCATTGCGATTATGGAAAGCCAGCCGGATTCGCATTTGAAGAAAGCGTTTCTTGCCGGAAAGTATGAACAGGTTTCCCGCTGTGCAGAGCGGCTGGGATATTATGATAAAGCAGTTGAACTGTATCGGAGGTATCTGCCTTACGGGGAGTATATGGGGTGGACTGACGGTTTGCTTTATGCGAAAAAAAAGATTTACCTTCTGACGCCTTATTTAGAAGTTTATGTGCAGGATAAAGCTTATTTTCCTGTAAACAACGGTGCAAAATTTGAACCGTCGCGAGGAGTCTATTTCGGCTCGGTTTATGACAATGACCAGCGGATCTTGGATTTTGATCACGATAAAATTCTTTCTTATTTTCCAAAAGAGAATTCCACCTGGCTGATGTATTTGGAATTTGGTGAGAATCCAAGGGAATTGGGGCGATATAACCGTTATCTGACTGAGGCAAAAAAGAATAGGATGAAGGTTGAATTTGCATGGAACACGCAAAGCTCGCTTGCTGATGTCGAGCAGTACGATGCTTACATCAAGGACACCATTGATTTTCTGGATAGCTATGGAATTCCGATTTTTCTGCGCTTCGGAGCGGAGATGAATATCGGGGCAAACGGACAAAATCCGGAGGCGTATATCAAATCGTTCCGCTATGTGGCAAGCTATGCAAAAACCAAACAGAATATCGCTGTGGTCTGGTCGCCACATGATCTTGGCGCTTTGGATCGCCCATATGCTCAGTACTATCCCGGAGATGCGTATGTGGATTGGATTGGGGCAAGTCTTTATGTCGGAAAGTATTTTGAGGGAATCAAGGATCACGGAAGTCAGACGGATCCTCTGAATACTTATTTTGTGATGGACACCTTTGCACATCCGGTCATGCGGATGACAGAACTGATTCAGTTCATGCAGGACAATGACATTCGAAAACCGGTTCTGATTGCGGAATGCGGGGTCGCTCATTTTACACGGAAAGAGGGAGAAGACCTTACCGATTGGGCGAAAATTCAGATGCGCCGGATGTATGGGGATTTGCTTCTGCGTTTTCCACAGATTAAGATGATTAACTATTTTAATGTCAAAATGGAACAGGAGGTCAATGCGTATGAGCTTTACAGCAATTCTGTGCTGAATGACCTATATAACCAACTGGTAGAAAATCATTATTTTCTCACCAACCAAATGGAAGCGGCAACCTTCGGTTACCGTCCCTTTGACGGAGGAACAACAGGGAATTGCATTAAGGTCAGCACAGCCGGATATGCTCCCAAAACGTTGTATAACTCTGTGCGCTACTATCTTGACGGTGCAGAGCAAGGAGAGTATTGGGCGACTCCTTATCCTGTCACTTTTTCCAATCTCTCGGAGGGCTGGCATTCTCTGAAGGCAGAATTGCTGGACGGGGGAGAGGTGAAACAGACAAAAGAAATCTGGTTTGAAGTGCAGAATCCGATTTCGGTCTTTATCAACGGAAAAGAAACACTGTTTCCCGACCAGAATCCGCTGCTTCTTGATCATCGCACCTTGGTACCCGCCAGAGGCGTTTTTGAGCAGATGGGGATGCAGGTTCTTTGGGACGATGAGAAGCAGGAGGTTACGGTTACCGATCAAGACCGTATTCTTCGGCTGGTGATCGGCGAGAAAAGCCTGACGGTGAATGAGAACAGAGTGGAGATGGATGTTCCTGCTCAAATCATCAATGATCGGACGATGATTCCGCTGCGTGCCGTTTCTGAAGCAATGAATGCAAAGGTGGAATGGCAGGAAGAAAGCCGGACGGTTTTTATCACCTATCATAAATGAAACTGATGCCTCGGAATTTTGCAGATCAGCTTGCCAAAAAAGCCGGCAAGCTGATTTTTTGCTGCAGATTAACAGTGAGGAAAGACACCGCGCAGGCTGCCGCCGATGAAGGCGGCTTGGATGCGACAAGACAGCCCTTCCGCCATTTTCGTGAGATAATTTACGGAGGACGGATGGAGAATCTGCAGAGCGGCACAAGCGGTTTTGGCGGCTTTTTTCAATTTGCAGGTGATTTCATGTGCCGGGAGTCCCTTCAAATGCAGAAAGATTTTTTCCCGTTCCTGTGCAGTGATATCCAGTTTTCGGATATCACTTTGCATCAGAGCTAATCCAAGGACATTTCCTGCCACCGGCTCATATAAATTAATCAGAAGATTTTTATAGTCCGGGCAATGATTTTGCAAAAGACGAATCACAAGATCGACGGGGAATTTTCCAATCAACTCGTTTTCAATGAGAATGTGTTGCAGATATTCGTTGATATAATCGACCCCAAGCAGAGATTCCGGGACAGGGTGACAGAGCTGATAGTCAATGATGCAGGGAATTTCATGCGCAAAAAAGGCATAATGATACTGTTTCCAAAAATTGCGGATGCTGTGAAGGGTGTCACGCAAAGCAAGATTGTCAATCAGCGGAGCGCTGAGACAGGCGGCTTGCCAAAGCTTTTTTCCAAGAGCGATCTTTTTTTCAATCTGCCGGATTCCGGCAAGATACAACGCTTCCAAATCTGCAACATCCGGTTGATCTGAAAAGCCGCTGTCTGCTGTCTGCAAGGTATAGCAGATGGAGCGAAGCAGTTCCTGTGCGGTTTCTTTCGGCACGGAAGTGCTGTCGCCCATCGTATACAGTTTGGTTTGTTTTTTGAGCAATTCCAACAAACTGATTTGCAGAGAAGAATTGGTTTGGATTGCTGTCTGATATTTTTTATGATTCATGGGGAGCCTCCTTAAGGAAACGCAGAAAAGACTGATTTTTCAATGCTTGGTGCAGACTTGCATACTGTTGTCAGTCAGTCTCCGGATATCGCAATGCACGGCAGAGCGTTTCTAAGGATGTTCCTGCCAAATATTCCAGAGAGCCATGCGCCTCTGCGTGAAAAAGATGATACATTGCCTCAATGAGTTCATCGTCTGAAAGTTTTTCCATGGATTCGTTTTTGAAATAATAGAAAAGATCCTGCAGTTCTATCAGTGTTTCTTCATAATTATCCTGTGATACATAGGGAGAATCGCAGAAAACACAGATGAGCTTTTTCAGAATGCCTTCGCCGAACTCCACTCTTCCGGTGCTCTGCAACGCTTGACAGCGGTGTTGCTGCAAATTGTGAAATTGATTTTCCGTAAGAGAGAGACCGCATTCTTCCATTCGCTTTTCACAAATTTTCCGATCCTCCGGCGGCATCGAAAGCTGATTTTGAAAAACTTCTAACTTGATTTCCATAAAAACACCTCCTATTATTTCATACACCCACAGAGAAAAAAGAACAAGACTTGACTTTTTTCATATTTTATGGTAATATAAAAGCAAGTTAACAGTGAAAAAATTTTTTAGATTGGTGAAAAATTCAATCTGTCGCAAAGAATTTCGGAGAAAAAACGAAAAGAAATAAATGCAAAATGCCAATGGTTCCATGAAGGAATCATTGGCATTTTTCGTGGCAATCAACCGATCGACACACTGACAAGCTAATGTTTTCTTTTTACTGTTTTTACAAATCGTCTGCGTCCTGTGTCGGGAGGTCTTCCGGATTCAAAGGTTTTCCGGTATAACTCCCAAGCGGATCGGTTTCATTTGAACTTTCCAAGACATAATCGTTTACAATTTGCTGTGCGCTTGGTTGGTTTTGTTTGTTTTTTTCTTTCTGTTTCAAATTATTCACCTCAGAGTTAGTATGTCAGTATCTCCATCAAATTATGAAAACAAGCGTTTGATTCTCTTGGAAGGGATCGTATTTTTGGAAACGTCCAAAAATTTCTTTGTGTTGCACAATAAACCATCATGTTATCACCTGAATTTGTAAATACTAAAACCGGGTGATGCTATGAAAAAAATCAAAGAAAACTTAACGGTATATACGATAGGCTCCGTAGGGTACTGCTTTCTTGAAATTCTTTGGCGCGGTTTTACGCACTGGACAATGGGAGTGACCGGGGGCATTTGTTTTCTGTGCGTGTATAAAACCAACCTGAAGATGAAATATCAATCCTTGTGGAAACGGTGCCTGACAGGTTCTGCCATTGTGACGGGAATCGAATTTGTGGTTGGCTGCATTGTGAACATCAAGTTAAAATGGAATGTGTGGGATTATTCCAGAATGCATTTTAATGTGGGAGGACAGATATGTCTGTTGTATTCTGTGTTATGGTTTTTTCTGTGCATGCCGCTGTCTTATTTAAGCAGAGTGTTGCACCATAAAATGTTTCGTTGACACAGACGCTTTGATCGGTTCTTTTGAGACCTTGTTTTTTGAAGCAGAACATGAAAATTGTGTTCTGCTTTTTTGTTGCAGATTTCTTCTTTTGCGTCGAGAAGAAGTTTCGTTTTCACAAAACTATCATAATCTCACCACCTTTTTATCAAGTGCATTTTCTATAATGAGAAAGGTAGCGGTGAATGGCTGCCTGTTTCAAAGAAAAGCAATTGATTTGGAAGGAGTATAGGAAAAGATGTTCATAAAAAGAAAAAAAGCGGACAGCACGGAAAAAAAGCGGCGCAAATTCAGCCAGCTGAGCAAAAAAAAGCGCAATCTTCTGATTGTTGTCCTGGTTGCGGCGATTGCGGGAGGTTCTTATTTCGGATATGCCAAAATTTTTCAGAAAGACGAAGCGTCGGCAGATAAGGTAGCAAGAGTGACCAGAGGCAATATCGCCAAGTCAATTGAAGGAACAGGAACCATTTCGGCGATTAATCAGTATGAGGTGACTTCTCTGGTGAAAGGAGAAATTCTGGAGGATTATTTCACAGAGGGGCAGGAAATCAATAAAGGCGATTTGATGTATACCATCGATTCCGAAGAGATGAACAACAGCATTGAGAAGGCTAAGACCTCCTTGGAAAAAGCACAGGATTCTTATCAGCAAGCATTGGAGAATGATCAGAAAACGACTGCCAATGAAAGGGTGACGGCACCCATTTCCGGCGTAATCACCAATGTTTATGTCGCGGATGGAGACACGGTGCAAAATGGGGCAAAGGTGCTTGATATTGTCAATACCGATGAGATGATTCTGAAAATCAAGTTCAATGCCAATGACGCCCGGAATATTCATGTGGGGGACAGCGCCACCGTTAATATGGAGAATTCCTTTACTTCGCTTCCCGGAAGAGTGACAAGCGTCAGCAGCGGCTCCATTGCAAACAGTGCAGGTGTCAGTGTCAGCAATCTGGAGATTACGGTTTCCAATCCGGGGGGCATTGTTCCGAACAATAGGGCGACTGCTGTGGTGGGTTCCTATGCCTGCAATGAAGCGGGAACCTTTTCCTATTCTGCATCGAAAACCGTTGTCACCAAAGCGTCCGGTGAAATTTACGGATTGCAATATAAAGAAGGCGATTACATAAAAAACGGAGCGACCATCTTAAGGCTGGACGATGACAACAACTCCGGAAACAGTCTGAAGCAAAGCCGCCTTTCTGTGAAGGATGCTCAGCTTGCTTTGGACAATCTGTATCAGCAGTTGGAAAATTACAGTATCAAAGCGCCGATTTCCGGAAAGGTCATTCAAAAGACCTCCAAGGCAGGCGAAAAATTAGACAACTCCAATAACAATACCGTTATGGCAATCATTGCCGACCTCTCCACACTGACCTTTGAAATCAGCGTGGACGAATTGGATATCAGCAGTATTCAGGTGGGGCAAAGCGTGGAAATCACAGCGGATGCCATTACCGGGAAAACGTTTGGCGGATATGTGGAGAACATCAGCATTGTCGGAACCTCCGCAAACGGGGTTACCTCCTATCCGGTGAAGGTTTATGTCAATGACGGAGAGGGCGAAGAACTGATTCCCGGGATGAATGTCAGTGCCAAAATTGTGACCGATTCACGGGAGAATGTGCTGACTGTGCCTTTGTCTGCTGTGAATCGCGGAAATACCGTGCTTGTGAAACGCGCGTCCGGCACGACCGAGTCCAAACATTCTTCCGCAGAGGGAAAAGACGCAGTCCGGCAAGAACAGCCGCCGCAGGATGGACAGCCGCTTGGCAACGGAGAGGCGCCGCAGGGAATGCCCGATGCAGACGGCAAGAGCGGAAAGGATTCCGCACGTTCTTCATCCAAGAAAGCGGGCAAATCCAACATTCCGGAAGGCTATGAGATGGTAACGGTAGAAATCGGTCTGAATGACGACACCAATGTGGAAATCATCAGCGGATTGCAGGAAGGCGATACCGTTTTGCTGAATGAAACGACCGCAAACACAACGAAGAATAACGAGCAGAATCAGCAAGGCATGGGCGGAATGCCCGGCGGCGGAGGAGGAATGCCCGGCGGAGGAATGCCAGGAGGCGGCGGTGGCGGCGCACCGGGCGGTATGGGCCGATAAAAGCGGTAAAGGAGTAATCTTTCATGATAGAGCTAAAAGACATCTATAAAATCTATCTGGATGGAGACAGTGAAATCCATGCCTTGGACGGCATTTCCTTTCGGGTAGAGAAGGGAGAGTTTGTCGCGATTGTCGGTTCTTCCGGTTCCGGAAAATCCACCTGCATGAATATCATCGGCTGTCTGGACATTCCCACCTCCGGATCGTATTACTTAAACGGGACGGATGTCAGCACGATGAACGAAAAGGAGCTGGCACACATCCGAAACAAGGAGCTTGGCTTTATTTTTCAGCAGTATAATCTGATCAGCAAACTCAGCGTGTTGGAGAATGTGGAACTGCCGCTGGTTTACCGCGGAATCCGCCATGACGAACGGAAAGCAATGGCGATGGCGGCTTTGGAACGGGTCGGGCTTGCCGATCGGTATCATAAATTTCCGGCACAGCTTTCCGGAGGACAACAGCAAAGGGTTTCCATTGCACGCGCACTCGCAGGGGAACCGCCGGCGATTCTTGCGGATGAACCAACCGGAGCGCTGGATTCCAAAACAGGAAAAGAAGTTTTGGAGTTTCTGCAAAAGCTTCATCGGGAGGGAACCACAATTGTTTTGATCACACACGACAATTCCATTGCGGCACAGATTAAACGGGTGGTTCGGATTCAGGACGGAAAAATCATATCAGATGAAGTGAAGGAGGAGACGTATGAACATTAAACAGGCGTTTACTCTTGCACTGAAAAGCCTGATGGGCAGCAAG
The DNA here is from genome assembly GCA_934403665.1 of uncultured Clostridia bacterium. Next base: position 8,655 of record CAKRUL010000027.1, read on the forward strand.
ATGCGATCTTTCCTGACAATGCTCGGCATCATTATCGGGGTTGCTTCGGTGATTGTTCTGGTCAGCATTGTGCAGGGCATGAGCGACGAGATGGTTTCGACTTTCGAGAGCATGGGAACGAACCTGATCTCCGTTTCCATTCGCGGCAGGGGCGGAAACCGCACCGTGACTGCCGATCAGATGCAGCAGCTTGTGGATGAGAATCTGGATGTGATCGGAGCAATGAGTCCGATGATAACGGTGGCAGGTGTCACCATCAAAAATGGGGACACAAACCTGGATTCGACCACCTGCACCGGCGTCAATGAATGTTATAAGGATGTCAAAAATTCCGATGTGCAGGCCGGGCGCTTCCTGACCTATATGGATGTGGAAACCAAGCAGAATAACTG
>CAKRUL010000028.1 GCA_934403665.1 uncultured Clostridia bacterium
CGTCCGCATTGAACATGCGCATTTTAGCATCCGCAACCTCGGAGGGACAAATCAAAACAATCCCGTCTCCGCCGACGGAAAAATGCCGGTCAGAAAGCTTCACGGCAAGCGCTTCGGGGTTGGCAAGCTGCTGTTCCAAACAGTTGAAATAAATATAATCATTTCCGCAGCCGTGCATTTTCGTGAAATGAAGTTTCATGGTTTTTCGCCTCCCTGGCAGTCTCTTGATTTTTTCACGCCTTTTGACGTTGAAAAACGCAACCGCTCCAAGTGCCCCGAACCGGCAAACGAAGCCCGGCGCCACGGTCACGCTTCCTAAAACGAATATTCATAGGTTTTTAAAATTTCCTGTGCGATTTCAAATCTTGTTTTCCGCAAATCCATCGCCTGTTTTTCGATATAGCGGTGCGCCTCCGGCTCCGTCAGTTTCAAATATTGAATCAACGTGCACTTCGCCCGGTCCACAACCCTGATTTCCTCCATTTTCTGCCGCAGTTTCACGTTTTCGTTCTGCAATCCCGTCATCCGTCGTCGGGATGCCTGAACCAGTTTCCACGCCTGATGCAGATAAAGACGATTGACCGGCTTGGACACCACAACAATGCCAAAGTCCTCCACTCTGGCGGTGACCTCCTCCGCCAGTTCATTTTTCACCAGCATCAGAATGCCTGCCGTGGAATCCTCCGCAAAGCCAATTGCCAATTCATGACCAAATTCATCCTTCAAGGGAGAATTGATCACAATCAGCCCATATTCCTGCTGAGAAAACAGCCTGCGCGCCTCTCCGCCGTTTGCCGCAACGGTAATCTGCCCGGATATTGCGCCCGCCTTGATAAAATCCTGAAGGAAGGCGGCCGCCTTTTGGGAACTCGACACAATCAGAATCTGTTCCATAAGGGGTTCCACCATCCTTAGATATGATAAAAATAATTTTCTTTTTCAAAGGTCTCGTGATCATTGGAAAGCTGATACCGCTCCCATTCTTCCTGCTTGATTGCGATTAGCTTTTCCAAAGTGCTTTGTGCAACCCAGCGCTTCACAAATTCACTTTCCTGCGCTGCTTCAATTGCCTCCCCAAGGGTGGAGGGAAGCTTGGAAAAAGCCGCCAGCTGTTCTTTTTCTGCCCGGTATAAATTCAGATTCGCCGGCTTGCACAGAGATAATTTGGAAGCAATGCCCTGCATCCCTGCCTCCAGTATCAACAGAAACGCTACATACGGATTGCAGGAGGGATCCGGGCTCCGCAGTTCCATCCGGGAATACTCCCCGTCTGCCGCCGGAATGCGAATCAGCTGTGAGCGATTCTGATGCGACCAGCTCACATATTGCGGCGCCTCGCATTTTCCGAAGCGCTGATAGGAATTGGTCAGCGGATTTAAAAACAGGGTGATTTCCCTGATCTTATCCAGCACACCGGCAATGAAGCTTTCCGCTTCCTGCGAATGTTCATAAGGATCGTTTTTGAAGATATTAAAACCGTTTTTATGAAGCGAAAGATTTAAGTGAAGCCCTGTTCCGCTGCGATTCGGAATCGGCTTCGGCAAAAAGCTTGCATACAAACCGTTTCGCGCCGCAATCGTCTTGACCACGGATTTAAAGGTAATCAGATGATCCGCCGCCTGCAGCGCGTCGCTATAGCGGAAAACAATCTCGTTTTGACCGGGACCCTGCTCGTGGTGCGAGCTTTCCGGAAAAATCCCCATCTCCTCCAACGTCAGGCAAATTTCACGCCGCACATTTTCCCCTTTATCCAGCGGTGCCACATCCAAATACCCGGCATTGTCAAACGGAATCGTTGTGGGGGTTCCGTGTTCGTCTGTCTCAAAGAGATAGAACTCGCACTCGGAACCGATTTGACAGGAAAAGCCCATCTCGGCGGCCCGGTTTACGCTGACCTTCAGCGCATTGCGCAAATCACCGGCAAACGGTGTTCCGTCCGGCCGGCGGATACTGCAATAGAACCTCGCCACTCTTCCTTGCTGAGGACGCCACGGAAGCACCGACAAAGTTCCCGGATCCGGGTATAAAAAGAGATCGGACTCCTCCACGTTCAGAAAACCGCGGATGGCGGAAGCGTCAAAACTGATTCCGTGGGCAAAGGCTCTCGGAAGCTCCTCCGCCATAATGGAAATGTTTTTCAAGTGCCCAAAAATGTCACAGAAAGCCAGGCGGACAAACTTCACATCGTTTTCCCGCACAAACTGCAGTACCTCTTTTTCGGTATAATCCATGTCCTGCACCTCCAAAATCATCTGAAAAATCTTTCTGATTTTATTATAACAAGAGATGAATGCTTTTGCAACGCAAAAATAAGCTGTCGAAAAACGCATTCCCTCATCAGAAACCGACTTTCCGGATCATTTGTTCCGTATTTAATTGGCAGTATAAAGCTGTTTATAAGGATTTTTGGTGTTCGGCGTCAACACATAAAAGGGCTCCGCCAAAATTTCTTCCTTCTGTTTCCGGAAGATGCGGCAAAAGGCATCCAGCTCTTCATCAATCTGTGCCATATCCTCCGCCGTCGCCTTTTCGGCGACAATCTGCCCCGGAAGCTTTTTCGGCAATTCTCTGCATCTTAAATACATTTTTCCGCCGTGCATTCCGGTTCCGCAGAAATTTCCGACCGGTGCGGAGCCGTCACCGCCCAGTCCCAGCACAATAATCATGCCGCCGGCCTGATATTCTCCCAAAAAGCTTCCGGCTCTTCCGCCAATCATCAGCACCGGAATTTTATCCCGATAGGATTTCATATGAATGCCGGCACGATAGCCTGCATCTCCCTCGACAAAGATTTTTCCGCCCCGCATGGCATAGCCCGTTGCATCGCCGGAAGAACCGTGGATCACAATCGCGCCCTCGTTCATCGTGTCTCCGGTCGCATCCTGTGCATTTCCCCACACCGTGATATCCGCTCCGTTCAAATAGGCACCCAGCGCATTTCCCGGCGTTCCGTTGATTGTGATATGCTTTCCGGACTGTCCACTTCCGATATACCGCTGACCGATACAATTGTCAATCGTGACATCCGTCTCTGCCTGCCGCACTTTCTCGTTGAGTGTCTGAAAGTGCATGTTCGTGGCATCTATTTTCATCATTTCGTCCACCCTTTCTCTCTTGTTACCGATTGGCCAAAAACCGATTCCGTTCTTTTTTGGAAAAAGCCATCAACTGCGGTTTTTCCCGAATCAGGTCAAAGTCGATGGAATCGAGAGGTGTTTTTTCCCGAATCAGTGAGGTATAGATTCCTGCCCGCTCAATCTCGCCAATCAAAATATATCCCATCAGACGGTTCTCTTTGGTGAATAGCTTTTTATAAGCCTGCCCCTTTTGGACGGCATACACTTCCCCGTCATAGGTTCCCGCTGTGATAATGTGCAAGCCGAAGAATCCGATGGCATTCATGGGGATTGCCTTATCAAAACGCTTTTCTCCTCCTGCCATATTGATGCCGGCACATTCTCCCTGCATATAGGCATTGGGCAACAGCGCCAGCACCCGATCCTGCCCGGTTGTGATGTCGTGGCTCTGCGCACAGTCGCCGGCGGCATAAATGTCCGGAAGCGTGGTCTCACATTTTTCATTGGTGACAATGCCCCGCTCGGTTTTCGCGCCGGCTTCCGCCGCCAAACCGATGTTGGGGCGCACGCCCACTGCAACCACCAAAACGTCAAACTCCAATTCTGTGCCGCTTTTCAGCACCGCATGACCCTCGGAAAGCTCCGCAGCACTGTCGTTCAGATAGAATTGAATTCCTTTTTTCTCAATATGCTTCTGCACGATGCCGGAGCCTTCTTCATCCAATATGCTCGGCAAAATCCGATCCGCCAGATCCACCACCGTGATTTGTTTCACTCTGTCACAGATTCCCTCCGCACACTTTAAGCCAATCAGACCCGCACCGATAATCAGAACTCTGCTTTCGGGAGAAATGGCCTTCTCCAGTGCCTTGGCATCGTCCAAGGACAGAAATGTAAACTGCTGTTTCACCGTTTCCAAGCCCTTCATCGGAGGAATCAAGGGGGAGGAGCCCGTCGCAATCAACAGCTTGTCATAAGGAACGGTCTCTCCGTTTTCCAGAATCACTTTCTTGGCTTCCGGCTCCACCTTTTCGACGGTTCTTCCCAGCATGGCAGTGCATTTTTGGTCTTGATAGAAAGAATCCGGACGATATTTCATCCTTTGCTCATCCGTCTTTCCATATAACAAATAGGAAATCAGAGGACGGGAATAGGTGTGATACGGCTCGGAGGAAATCACGGTGACAGCCCCCTCCGGATCCTTCTGCCGAATCCCTTCGATACACCCGACTGCTGCCGCAGAATTGCCGATGATTACATATTTCATTCTGCTCCCTGCCTTTCTTCAAACACAATTGCCTTGTTGGGACATCCCTTCACACAGGCCGGCTCTCCGTTTGCATTTTTCGTGCACAACTCACATTTCTGAATGGCTCCGTTCTCCGACGGCATCACTGCACCGTACGGACAGGATAAAATGCAGGTATAACACCCGACGCATTTGTCCGGGTTAATGGAGATAACGCCGTTTTCCCGGGTGAGCGCACCCGAAATACACCCCTTCACGCAAAGCGGTTCCTCACAGTGACGGCAAGAGACCGCAAAGCTGATGTTTCCCCGTTGCTCAATTTGGATTCTTGGGTGAATGGTGACATTTTTCAATGCTTTTACCATATCGTCCTTGCCGGAATTGGCAAAGGCACAATAGTATTCGCACAGATGACACCCCAAACACCATTTTTCATTGACATAAATTCGTTTCATAGTCATGCTCCGTTCCGTGCCGCGGACAGCTGAGACCCCGCTGCATTTTCTTTCTATTTTTTTGCAATGTATGCTTCCCGATCTGCTCCCACAGAGATATACTGAACGGGACATTGCATCTTTTCCTCGATATAATTGACATAGTCAACTGCATTTTTCGGTAAATCAGACAGTTTTCTGCATCCGCTGATATCGCATTTCCAGCCGTCTAAATATTCCACAATCGGTTTTGCCTGATTCAGATCTTCTCCATAGGGAAACGTTTCGATCCGCTTGCCGTTCACCTCATAAGCCACGCAAACCGGAATTTTATCCAAATAAGACAAAACATCCATCTTCGTCAGGGCAAGGCTGTCTGCTCCCTGCATCCGCACGCCGTAACGGGAGGCAACCACATCAAAAGGTCCCACTCTCCGGGGGCGTCCGGTCGCCGCACCGTATTCACCGCCTGCCTTTCTCAACTCTTCCGCTTCCTCCCCGAACATCTCGGCAGTGAAAGGTCCTTCGCCCACACAAGTGGAATAAGCCTTCATGATTCCGATGGTGTTGGTGAGCTTATGATTCGGAACGCCGGCGCCTACCGGTGCATAAGCCGCAATGGTAGAGGAGGAGGAGGTGAACGGATAAATGCCGAAATCAATATCACGCAATGCGCCAAGCTGCGCCTCGAACATGACCTTTTTCCCGGCTTGAACCGCTTCGTCTAAATACATTCCGGTATCGCAGGTGAAATCTTTCAGAACATTGCCGTGCTTGGTCAGCCATTCCATCATTTCTTCCACGGAAATTTTTTCTGCGCCATAAGCGCCGGAAATGGTGAGGTTTTTCCACTCCACAATGCCCTTTAAGCGCTTTTCCATTGCCTCCGGCTGAAGCAGATCCCCCATCCGCAATGCTTTTTTCAAATACTTATCACCGTATACCGGCGCAATTCCTCTCCGGGTAGAGCCGAATTTGGCATCCCCCAAGCGATCCTCTTCCAGACAATCCTGCATCACATGATAAGGCATGCAGATAACAGCTCTGTCACTGATTTTTAAATTGTCCGGAGTGATTTTCACCCCTGCTTTGTGAAGACGGTGCATCTCCCCGCAAAGATGAGCGAGGTCAATGACCATTCCGTTCCCCATGACGTTGACGACCTCCGGACGCAGAATTCCGGAAGGAAGCAGATTCAATACAAACTTGCCGAGGTGATTGATGACGGTATGGCCGGCATTGTTGCCGCCCTGATACCGCACCACCACATCATAATCGCTGGACAGCAAGTCCACCATTCTTCCTTTTCCCTCGTCGCCCCAATTGATTCCGACAATTGCAGTCATCATAATAAAAACTCCTTTCCCGGTGTTCGTTTTTTTCATTGCTTCTCACTGAAGCCCCCTATTGCAATCCTGTAAAGCCTGTCGGTTATTCTCCGGCATGCTTGATGCCCAGAATATCCAGTTCTTTTTGATTCAGCCCGATTCCCCGAAGCATCAGCCGGTTTCCTTTCAGACTTTCGATAGAATTGATGCCCATGCCGCCCATCATCTCTTTGATTTCATGGTTCCAGGCGGTCACCAGATTCACCAATCTCTGATAGCCGATTTCCGGATTCAATCTGCGCACCAATTCAGGTCTTTGGGTCGCAATTCCCCAGTTGCATCGTCCCGTCTGACAACTGCGGCACAGGTGACATCCCAGTGCCAGCAGAGCCGCCGTTGCGATATAAACCGCATCTGCACCCAAAGCAATCGCCTTCACCACATCCGCACTGTTTCGGATGCTTCCGCCTACCACGATGGACACATTGTTTCGGATTCCCTCTTCGCGAAGCCGCTGGTCTACGCTTGCCAGCGCCAGCTCGATCGGAATCCCCACATTGTCCCGAATACGGGTAGGTGCCGCCCCCGTTCCGCCGCGGAAACCGTCAATGGCGATGATATCGGCGCCGCTTCTGGCGATACCGCTTGCGATTGCCGCCACGTTGTGCACTGCCGCAATCTTGACGATGATCGGTTTCTGATATTCCGTTGCTTCTTTGAGGGAATAGACCAACTGTCTCAGATCCTCAATGGAATAGATATCGTGATGCGGTGCCGGCGAAATGGCGTCCGAACCCTCCGGAATCATTCTGGTACGGGAGACATCGCCCACGATTTTCGCACCGGGCAAATGACCGCCGATTCCCGGCTTTGCGCCCTGCCCCATTTTAATTTCAACTGCGGCACCTGCCTCCAGATAATCCTTGTGCACCCCGAACCGGCCGGATGCCACCTGAACGATGGTATTCTTTCCGTACGGATAAAAATCCTCGTGAAGTCCGCCCTCTCCGGTGTTATAAAGCGTGCCAAGCTCCTGTGCGGCTCTTGCAAGACTTTCGTGTGCATTATAGCTGATAGAGCCATAGGACATTGCGGAAAACATGACGGGCACCTTCAGCTCAATTTGAGGCGTCAGATTGTTTTTCAGCCTGCCGTCCGGCCCACGTTCTATTTTCTCCGGCTTCTTTCCCAAAAATACTTTGGTTTCCATCGGCTCCCGCAGGGGGTCAATCGACGGATTGGTCACCTGAGAAGCATTGATCAGAATTTTATCCCAATACACCGGGAAAGGCTTTGGATTTCCCATAGAGGAAAGCAAAACGCCGCCGCTCCCTGCCTGGCGGTATATTTCGGAGATACTGTCTTTGTTCCAGTTTGCATTTTCTTTAAAGGTATGATCCGTTTTGACAATCTTCAGCGCACGCACCGGACACAAAGAAACGCATCGATGACAGTTGACGCACTTTGTATCATCCGCAATCATGCGGTTCAGTTCTGCATCATAGCTGTGCACTTCATTGGCACACTGCCGTTCACAGACCCGGCAGGCAATACATTTATTCGGATCTCTGACCACTTCATAATCAGGATATAAAAAATCAATCGGCATTGTCTCTCGCCTCCTTGTTCAGTCTTACAATAATCGGTTCTCCGCCTCTCGGCGCATAGATGCGATCCAGATTGGGTTCCAGAATACGAATGGCACATTCCTCACTGCCCACATAAAACCGGTCTCCCTTTTCGCCGACCACCATAGAACGAAGCTTTAAGCGATCGTTCAAAGCCATCATGCCGCCCTCAAAGCCGAGCAAAATGGAAAAAGGTCCTGTGATCAGCAAGCTGGAAAAGGCGTTGCGCAGATAGTTGAGCTTTTCCCGTTCCTCCGGTTCTTTTGCCTCAATGGTTGACCAGAACGGCGCCGCAATGACGCTTGCCATTTCCTCCATCGTCAATCCCTGCCTGCGCACCAGATAATCTACAATATAAGTGATGACCTCGGTATCGGTCTGAAGCGTACATTGGTAACCGAACATTTCGATAAAACGGCGGTTGGCATCATAAGAAGAAATCTCTCCGTTATGCACAATAGAATAATCCAGCATCGCGAAAGGATGGGCGCCGCCCCACCATCCGGGCGTATTGGTCGGATAACGGCCATGCGCCGTCCAGGAATATCCGTCATATTCCTCCAGACGATAGAATGCCCCGACGTCCTCCGGGAAACCGACTGCCTTGAAAACTCCCATATTTTTTCCGCTTGAAAAAACGTATGCGCCGGCAATCTGTGTGTTGACCCGAATGACGCTTTTGGCGACAAACTCTTTCTCGTCCAGCTGGCTTGCCTCCAGTTTTGTCGGCAGCGGTTTGACAAAATATCTCCAGATCAGCGGTTCATCGGTAATCGCTTTCACCTTCCGGGTCGGAATTTTCGACAAGTTAATGATGTCAAAATGATGTTCCAGGAACGCTTCGCATTCCTCTTTTGCCTTGGTGCTGTCATAAAACACATGAAACGCATAAAAATCCTTATACTGCGGATAGATGCCATAGCCGGCAAATCCGCCTCCAAGTCCGTTGGAGCGATCATGCATCGTGGAAATGGATCGGATAATCTCTTCTCCGTTAATCCTCTCCCCGCTTTTTGAGAATATGCCGGAAATAGCACATCCCGAAGGAATTCGGATTTCTCCTTCTCTTTTCATAGTGGCAACCTCCCCATTTAAAAATAAAGGCGTTCATCCCAGCCGGGACGCTCTGAAAACAGACCGCTCCTGTTCGGATGAACGCCTTTGTTCATTTCACGAACTTATTATAATAC
>CAKRUL010000029.1 GCA_934403665.1 uncultured Clostridia bacterium
CATTGTGACGCTGATCATTGCCATTATCGGGGGAATTTCATTGGTGGTCGGCGGTTTGGGAGTTATGAATACCATGCTGGTTTCCGTCAGCGAACGAAAAAAAGAGATAGGGATCAAAAAGGCAATCGGGGCGACCAACGGCAATATTTTGCTGGAATTTATTCTGGAGGCTATTTTTTTAACGGTGCTTTCCGGCATTGCCGGGATTCTTTCCGGCATTGCAATCGGGAAATGTCTGACTGATTTTTACGGCCTTATTTTTGTGATGAATACCGATATTATTTGGGTCTCCTTTGCTGTTTCGGTAGTGATAGGCGTATTGTTCGGCGGTTATCCTGCATGGAAGGCGGCGAGATTAAAACCGATGGATGCCTTGCGGTCATAGGTGTAACAATGTTTTTTGAAAATCCATATCTTCCGGACCAAAAGGTCCGGCTTTGCGTCGTGGACAGAAGGATGAGCCGCGCGAAATTATCCGCTCTGAAAGCAAAGAAAATAGACTATATTTTTGCATGGCAACATAACAATGTATTACATGGGATTGATACGCATCCCGATATGACCCTGTGTCCTCTCGGCGGAAAATATCTGGTTGCGGAGCCGCAGAGCTATGCTTACTATGAAAAAATGCTTGCCCCTTTTGGCTTCTGTGTTATCAAAGGAGAAACGGTCTTAAGAAAAGAATATCCGCACGATATTGCCTATAATGCACTGGTTTTCAATCATACGCTGTTCGGGAATCTGAACGATACCGATCCTACCATTCTTGCCTTTGCAAAAAATGCAGGCTATTCACTGGTAAATACGGCGCAGGGATATACAAAATGTGCCGTGTATCCGGTGGCGGAGAATGCTGTGATCACTCAGGACAAAGGCTTGGAAAAGGTTTTTCTTGCCAGAGGAATAGATGTTTTATGCTTACAAGAAAGCGAGGTGGCGCTTATCGGGTTTCCGGATGGTTTTATCGGAGGAGCCGGTGGAAAGATTGACCGGTTTCATGCAGCTTTTTTTGGGGATATTAATCAACAGAAAGAATTTGAAACCATAAAAATGTTTTTGGAAAGATATGCGGTAACGCCGCAAAGTTTATCCCGGGAAGAGCTTCAGGATCATGGCAGTTTACTGCCTCTTCTGGGAGAGGAGTGGCATACATGAATTTATCCATCCATACGGACAATCAGAAATTCCGAAACCAGCTTTCTGTTTTTTTGGATGAAAAGGAACATCTCAAACAAAGAGCAGATAAAAACAGGATGATCGATATGGTAGCGTCGCACATTGCAAAGATCAACGACCGGAAACAGGTTCTCCGGTTTGTCAGCGAAAACTTCAAATATCATGACCATATCAACCGTGCGGAATTATTGGGGGTGCTTCACGGCGCTTTGACAGAGGATCAAAAGCGCAAAGACAGCCTGAAAAAAGCACTCTGCGAATATTTGGAGAAAAACGCTAAGTTGAATATTGAAGGCTTTTTGAATTTTCGGCTGAAAGAATATAATGCTTTTTTAAACGACCGTTTGGAGACCATCACAGAGGATTATTTGATTGCGAAGGAATATGAAGAATTGATCAGCCTGCTGACTTATTTTGTAGAGGCGCAGGAGCCTCTTTTATACCGGGTTCATATCCTGCCTTCTGAGGGGCAGAGCTATCGTTTGTTTGATGAAAACGAGATGGAGATGACAAACTTTTGCATGCGGGAATTTCTGGCGGAAATGACGGAAGAGCAAATGAGCTTTGATGATTTTTTATTGAGCACTCTGATTTCTCTGGCACCGTTGGAAATCATTCTGCATCGGTTTGAATCGGTGATGGAAAGAAATGTGATAACGACGATCCAAAAAGTGTTTGGAGAGCGTCTTTTCTATTGCGGGGATTGTGTGATTTGTAATCGGGAAGAGGAAGAAAAACCGATTCTGCACTGAACATGCACATGATAAAAAGGGGCACTGTCTCAAGCTGTGCAATAGCACGGACTGAAACAGCGCCCTTGTTTTATGTTACTGTGTCTTTGCGTATTTGCGGCTTTTTTAAAATTGCTGACTGATTTCTTTCAGGACGGAGGCATCCTTTTCAGGCTCAATCATTGCTTCATTGGAGAGAACGATCATCTGTGTGGCATCATCGAAATAAACGGTTTTTCCCATCACGGTTTCCACAAATGCACGCAACGGCAACATGGTTCTGTCCTGAATGGTTTGCGCAGGAACATCAATGGGAATTTCCTTGTCCATGCTTTTAATTTTTTGTTCGCCCAATGTAATGGACACCTTTTTTTCTCCGATGGTTAAGGTGACCGTCTGTGTTTCCTCATTCCAGTCCACCAGGGCGCCGTAGTTTTCTGCCAGAAAACGAACCGGAACCAGTGTTCTTCCGCCGACTTCCAAAGCTTTCACTTCTTGGTTGGATGGGTCAATTTGTTTTTCCACTCCAAAATACAGCGCCTTCGGACTTCCCAGTTTCAGAAGAAGCGTGTTGTCGCGGATCACGTCTGTTCGCTTCTGCGACAAACCGCCCAGCTTGATGCGGCTGACAGAGGCGGTACCGTTGGAAAGAATATAAAGATTTTGATCCATTCCCAGCGAGATTGCATTGGAACGGTTTGCGTCCAATATCTTATAGTCCATTGTGTCAATGTCCACGGCAGATACTTTGCCGCCAATATTGGTGAATAGCAATCCGTTCGGTGCCCACTCAAAGAAAAATCCCTGCCATCTGGTATCGGTAACCGTCAGATCTGGCTGAGACCCAAGAACCAGTTCCTTTTTCACGCTTAAATCGGCAGGATCCAGTTCCACCAATACATTGTTGGTGCCGACAAACAGCCTGCCGTCGGGGGAGAAGGACATGTTTCCCGCAAACAGTTGGTTCGAGAGATCTTTTTTGAGTTTTAAAGCTTTGACGGTTTCCACCTTTCCCTCCTGCGGATCGAAGATGAATACTTTCGCGGTATCCTCCGCCGGAGTGATTCCAAGTCCGCCGAAAATCGTGGTGGAGCCATAGAGCTTTCCATTCTTGTATGCAAGGCCGACGATGGAATGATCCTTTACAATGTTTTCATACACCTTTGTCTCTTTTGTGGTCTTGTCATAAGAAGCGATGCAACCCCCGAAATAGCCGTAATAGGGAACAGAGCCATAATAGATTTTGTCATTGCCGTCTGTGGAGGCAAACACTCTGTCCTGTTTGATCTTTGCTTTCTTGAGGGTGGAGACCAGCGCAGGGTTTGCACCCTTTTCCGCCGGTTTTGCGGGGTCAAATTCATAAATTCCGCCGCCGGAGCCATAGGAACCGAGATAATATTTGCCGTCTGTCCGCAGAATGCTTTCCATCTGAGCGGCAGGGGCTTTTCTGGTGGTGTTGTCAAACATGTTGTATACATAAATGGCAGAGCCCTGCATAGCGGAGCAGACAATGTCGCCGTTATAGCCTGCCTGAATGGTTCGCATTCCTGCCGCCTGCACCGGAAAACCGTCGGAGAAATATTCACAGCTGCCTTTTTCAAAATTGACAATCATAACGCCCTCGGATTGCGAGTTGGCAATCAGAGATTTTCCGGGATATTTTTCCTGATTCTTTAAGGTGACAATTTTGGGAGTGAGCATGGTGGTGCTTCCGGTCAGCTCAATATTGTCATAGGTTTTGGTTTCCTTTGTCTGAATGTTCCGGGAACAGATTTTCTTCTGCGACGCATAGTAAAAAACATCGCCGTCCAGCTCGGAAAGATGCATATGATTTGCTCCGGTAAACGCATCAATCCAGGTTTCGGTTTCCATGTCCATCACACACTGGACATAGGTTCAGACGCCGGGATACATGACTTTTGCAGCCATATATTTTCCGCCGAGATGCGAGATGGTATAAACGGTGGTGCATTCCGTTCCGGGATGTCCGTTATAGTCGGGAAGAGGAATGTCTTTTGTCTCTTTGGTTTTGGTGTTATAGAGGACGATTTGCGCATGATCCGGCGTCCCCATCGATCCCATAAAAATTTTATCTTCGTAAGACGCAACGGCACGGACATATTGCCCTTTCACCATGCGATCTCCAAGATTTACCAATGCATTTTTTTCTACGTTAAACTGTATCAGAGAGGCGGAGGGATAAGTTCCGAAATAGTAATTTCCGTTCCGGTCAAATGTTCCTCGGTTCATGACCGACCCTTCTGTAAACAGAGAGGGATAGGAGGTCACTTTCTTTGCCGCAGGATCATAAACAAAGAAAAACTGATGTGCGGCAATATATACCTTGCCGTCGGGTCCGACATCTGCCGCATATGCCGCTTTTCCGATCGTGTCCGGCCCTTGAAGCGGCTGCATGTCCTCCACGGCAGCCGTATCTACATTATAGGCAATCACCTGTGCCGGATTTCCCTGACATACTCCGTAAAAAATTTGTTCTCCCTTTTCATTCACGCCAAAACTTCCTCCCAATGTTTCGTATATCCGCAGGGGGAGGCCAGCACTTCCGGTGCGCTGAAGGTAAGCTCTTTTAGCTTTTGAGAGCCTGCCGCATACCCTGTTGCCATGCTTCCCAGCAACAAGCCGGCGGATAAAAGACAGGACAGCCAACGGTGTTTTCTTCTCATCATAATTCCTCCTGATTCAGTGGTTTGAGCCGGAGCATTCCGGAAGAGAATGTCCTTGCTCAGAAAGGGTTTGAATGGTGTTTTTTAAGGACAGCTTTCCGGGAAAACGGCAAGCAAGCAGCATTTTCCGAAATGACGTCCTTTTCCTCTGTGATTTTGCACCTTCAGTATAGTGAATTTGAAAAGAAAAGTATATGTCTGATGTTGCTATTTTGTTAACATATATTGCTTTGATATATTCCTCCTATATTGACAATACAGAAGAATTATTATAAGATAAATCTATAAAAAAGAAGGAATAACTTGCGTTTTATTGCTTGCAAGAATCGTTGTATTGAAACAGCAATAATTGTTAGAAAAAGGAGGGAGGAGAATGGACATCAATCAAATATCGCCTTATGTAAGAATTGCTCTTAGCTGTCTGAAAACAGAACTTTGGAAAGTGGAAGAACGGGTTATTTTTGATTATGAACTTTTATATGTTCGTTCCGGCGTTGTGAGAGTCACCATAGAAGGGCAGGAATACCGGGGAGAAAAGGGAGATATTTTTCTTTTTAAGCCGAAGCAGAGACATTCTATTGAAATGATTCCCGGACATTATTTTGAACAGGCACATATTCATTTTGATTTGTGTTATGATGATCGCAACAAAGACATTCCCCTTTCTTTTGAAACACTGGAGGAAATCCCGACGGAGAAAAGAAAATTTTTCCGGGAGGATTTGACGAAGGCGGAAAATCTCAACATCCCAAGTTATTTCCGAATCAATAATTATAAGTATTTTGAGGATCTGCTTTTTTCGATCATCAAAGAACAAAAGGAAAGGATGCCTTATTATGAACTGACGGTGAAAGGGCAGTTCACCAAACTGCTGGCTTTCTTGATGAAAGAAATTTATTACAGCAATCAGGCAATCTTTCAGGAAAAAGACCGGGAAGTGCGGCGCATTCAGGAATATATCATGTGCAATGTGAACAGGGAAATCACCCTGGACGAGCTTTCCGATTCCTTCAACATCAGCAAATATTATATGGTACGCCTGTTTAAACAATATATTGGAATGACGCCGATTCGCTATCACCAATCGCTGCGTTTGGAAATGGTGAAGGACAGGATTATGGAAACCAGCCAAAGCCTGACCTCCATTACGGAAGAATTCGGCTTTTCCAGCATCAATTCGATGAGCCGTGCATTCAAAAAGATTGAAAAGGTTGCGCCGTCGCATTATCGCTATACCAAGTAAAAAAAGGGGCTGTTTCAAAATGATTTTTTTCAATCATCAGAGACGGTCCTTTTTTGAACCACTTTTTTCCTTTCTCAGGTGCAAAAATTGAAAAAATGGAAAAAAAACTTTACAGGAACAAAAAAATGTAGTAGTTTAAATAAGTAGATTCTTTTATAGGAATGGGATGAAGCGGACGATGACAGATCAGAAATATTGGATTTGGTTTTCTCAGCTTTTTACGTTTCAGGATCTTTTGGCGCGGAAAATCCTCGAGATTTACCAGACGCCGGAAGCAATCTATCACATGGCGCCGGAGGAACGGAAAAGTCTTCCGGAAGACTTTCAGCAAAAAATTCAGCAGAAAGATCTCACGCAGGCGGAACAAATTATCGAAGAGTGTCATAAAAAACGCATTCGCATCGTAACCTATGAAGACGAGGCCTATCCGCAGAGATTGAAAAATATTCCGGATTTTCCTTATGTGATTTATCATTTCGGAAAGTGGTATGATTTCGACCATCTGCCGGCTCTTGCTGTGGTCGGCACAAGAAAATGTACGCCGTACGGCAAGGCGGTTGCGGAAGGGTTCTCAAAAGAACTTTCCAGACGAGGCATGCTGATTGTAAGCGGTTTGGCTCTTGGTGTGGATGCGCATGCGCATTTGGGCGCTTTAAAGGCCGGTGGCGAAACTGTCGCAGTGCTGGGAAGCGGTGTTGACGTGGTGTATCCGAAAAAGAACCAAGATATTTTTGACTTGGTATATGCGCACGGCGCAGTCATTTCGGAGTATCCGCCCGGAACGCCGGTGAAAAAATATTATTTCCCGGCGAGAAATCGGCTGATCAGCGCTTTCAGTCTTGGCGTTCTGGTGGTGGAGGCAGGCAAAGGGAGCGGTTCGTTGATTACGGCAAGCTGTGCACTGGAGCAGGGAAAAGATGTTTTTGCCGTGCCGGACAGCATTCTTTCCCAGAACAGTGAGGGATGCTTGGAATTGATTCAGCAAGGGGCGAAATGCGTGGCACGGGTGGAAGACATTTTGGTGGAATATGAGGGACAGTATTCCTTCCGCACGGCTGCCAAAAAGCAGGAAAGTGAAACGGACGAGATGAAACGGGACGAGTATATCGCTTCCTTTCCGAATGTCAATGAAACGGAAAAGCGGATTTTGGAAACGCTGTCCTCAAAACCGCTTTTGGCAGATGAGATTGTGAGTTTAACCGGTCTTACAGCGGCACAGGTGATTTCCGCAATGACGATGCTGGAAATCAAGGGCGCCGTTCAGGCATTGGCTGGGAGAAGATACAGACTTAATTTAGATGAATGAGGTGTAGCAATTGGCAAAAAAATTGGTTATTGTGGAGTCGCCGGCAAAAGCCAAGACCATTATGAAATATCTCGGAAAAGACTATAAAGTGCTGGCTTCTATGGGGCACTTGCGGGATTTGCCGGAAAAAAGCATTGGCGTGGATATCGAAAATCATTTTACGCCGAAATACCAGCCAATTAAAGGCAAAAAAGAATTGATCAAAGAACTTTCGGATGCGGCAAAGAAATCCGAAACAGTCTATTTGGCAACTGACCCTGACCGCGAAGGCGAGGCGATTTCCTGGCACATTGCGCAAATGCTGAAAATTGACGAGGCATCCGACTGCCGGATTACCTTTAACGAAATTACCAAATCGGCGGTCACCAACGCGATACAGCATCCGCGCTCCATTGACATGGATCTGGTGGATGCGCAGCAGGCGAGAAGAATTCTGGACCGTATTGTGGGGTATAAGCTCAGTCCGCTTCTGTGGAAAAAGGTGAAAAAAGGGCTGAGCGCCGGGCGTGTTCAGTCGGTTGCAACCAGAATTGTGTGCGATCGGGAGCTGGAAATACAGAATTTTAAATCGGAGGAATTTTGGACGGTTACCGCAGACTTAACGAAAGAGTCAGAACGTTTTGTGGCAAAGCTGGCATGGAAAAACGGGAAAAAATTCGATCTTCACAATGAAGAGGAAACCACTGCCGCAGTCGAAGAAATTCAGAAGCAAAGCTTTGTTGTGGAAAAGGTGAAGAAAAGCAAAAAAACGAGAAGACCGTATCCGCCCTTTATCACCTCTACGTTACAGCAGGAGGCTTCCCGAAAACTGGGCTTCACTGCCAAAAGAACCATGATGGCGGCGCAGCAGCTGTATGAGGGAATTGATTTGAAGGAACGGGGACTGGTCGGTCTGATTACCTATATGAGAACGGACAGTCTGCGGGTTGCGCAGGAGGCTATGGCAGAGGCAAAGAAGTATATTGTCAGCCGTTTTTCGGAAGAATATGCGCCGAAAAGCTATCATATCTACAAATCCAAAAAAGGAAATGTGCAGGATGCCCACGAAGCGATTCGTCCTTCCGTGGTGGATTTGGCTCCGGATGACATCAAGGCATATCTTTCCAACGATCAGTACAAGCTTTATAAACTGATTTGGGAACGCTTTGTTGCAAGTCAGATGAGCAGTGCACAGCTGAACGTGGTATCCGTCGACATCAAAGCAGGAAATTATACATTCAAAACGGGTGGCTCCACGGTTCTGTTTGACGGGTTTATGAAACTGTATGTGGAAAGCACAGAGGATGAAAAGGAAGAAGAAAACCAGAAGATACCGCTTCTCAATGAAGGAGATGCGCTGCAGCTGAATCAGCTGACGCCGAAACAAAACTTCACAAAACCGCCGGCGCGTTACACGGAGGCAAGCCTGATTAAAGCGATGGAGGAAAACGGGATCGGCCGTCCAAGCACCTATGCGCCTACGATTACCACTATTTTAACCAGGGAATATGTAGAGAAGGAAGGAAGGTCCTTAAAGCCCACGGAACTGGGAATGATTATCACCGATTTGATGAAAAATCATTTTCAGGATATTGTGGACATCAAATTTACGGCAAATATGGAAGAAGAATTGGATAAGATCGAGGAAGGCACCGTCGATTGGGTTTCCGTTCTGGACGATTTTTACGGTGGATTTGAAAAGGTGCTCAAAGCAGCCGAGTCCATTGAAAAAGTCAAGCTG
>CAKRUL010000030.1 GCA_934403665.1 uncultured Clostridia bacterium
GCGTTCTCCCATTCTTCTCCTTCGCCGTCACCTTGGGATTGCTGCTGTCTATGCGGACGGCCTTTTGATTGGCATAGGCGGCGCCGGAATCCAGTTTCATGAGAATGCCGTTCCCGATTGTTTTTTGAATCATCGCGGCATCCTGAGAGTTCAGCCCGGTCATCACCAGTTTATAAAGATTGAACCCATCGGAACTCCAACCGCTGTGATAAAGATTTCCGTCGTCGCCCAGCACAAAATATTGCATGGAACGCTTGGTGTGGTTGAACTCCATGGTTTCCGGATCCAGAATAATCAGATACCCGTTGCAGACGGCATACAGAACACCATCCTTGTCAAACTCCAACTGTGCCATCGTGGACATCGTTTTGCGCTCGTAATACATTTTGTCCGCTACCACCGACTTGATCGTGTTCAGGGTCACAGGATCCAAGCAGAAAACAGCACCGCTGGAAATCCCCCACAGGTTGCCGTCCGGGCCGATCTCAATATCGCCCAGCGTTTTGTTCGGGGCGGAAGTTCCGTCGATCTGAACCGGTTTGCTCAGTGTGACCTTTCTCTGTGCCACATCAAAGGCAAAAATATATGCTTCGTTTGCAGGATAAGGCTTCACAGGCACAAAGGTGGAGGTTGCTCCGTACAGGATTCCGTCCTTGTACGCAAGCCCGTCTACACTCTGTCCCGGGAACAAATCCCCATAGAAGTCAAATTGTCCGGTGCGCTTGTCATAGATACCGATCCCTCCGGTATCAAATCCGCTGCGCGGATAAGCGCCCACCGCGATGAGATTGTCATCGATCCGGCAGATGTCAAAGATTCTGTCCTGGTTTTTGTCTCCCAGACTGCCCAGCAAAACGGGGTTCGTGTCGGAGGGCGGCTGCGTCAGATCATACTCGTAAAGAGTTGCCTGGGTATAACCGCCAAGATAAGCGGTGTTTCCATACCGCTTGATGGATTCCGACTGGTTGCTCCTGTATTTCACTTTTTCTCCGGTTTTGGGATCATAAACCGCCATATATTCGCCCATGTAGCTGCCCATCAGCAGAGTATTGTTTAGCCCCAGCTCGATCTGCTGGATGTGGGCGGAGACAGAGGGAAGATCGTATTCCCTGAGCACCACGGTCTGCTTGCTTTGCATATTGAGAGCAACCAACGACTGACTGTTTCTGGAAAAGGTAATCAGAGATTCTCCTGGAAGCTCGGGATGCCCCGGCACCTCCATCCAGGTGCTGCCGACCAGATTGCCGTAATAATACGTTTCGGTATTAACGGCTTCCAGTGTTTCCAAATCAACCTCATACAACCCCACCTCCGAGATCGGCGCACCGGCCGGCGCGGTGAGAAGATAGGTTTTCCCGTCCCCCTGATAGGGCGGAAGCCAAAAGCCATAGCCCCGCGGGAACTGACGAACCCAGTCTCCCTTGTCGGCATCATAGATCAGACAATAGGAACTGCGATCCTCATTTTTGGTGGTGCAGAAAATCAGATTGCCGATATGATCCATCATATAATAATTGACCACTTTTGTTCCCGGATAGCTTTCTTCCGGCTGTTTCAGCCTGGTTACTTCGCCGGTATTCACATCCAGACTGACAAAACCTGTGGTCGGCGCCTGCCCTCCGGCATAAATTTTGCCGTTGTAATAGGTCATGCTCATCACATACCGTTCCCCCGGAAACACGTTGCTGTATTCCCGAACGATATTAAGATCCTTGTCGCACTGATAGATATTCGGCGTGGGGAAGGTTCCGAAATAGATGTTTCCCTCCTCGTCAAAGACCAGCCCGTAACCGGCTGTCATTCCGGCAATCGGTGTCGTTCCGCTGCTTTCTAATTGCTTGGTGACAGTATGATAGCGATACAGCAGAATATATCCGTGCGGCAGGATATAGATATTTCCATCCGGTCCCTTTTTGATATACCATGCCGTCTTGGTGTAAGCACCGGCACCGGCCTGCAAAGGGATGGAGCGCTCCACCTTCTTTTCGTCCAAATTGTATACGAAGAAGGTGGCCGTGGGTCGGGAGGCTTCTACAATATACATCATATGCTTGCCGTCCTCCACGCCGAACTCACAGGCTACCGCATCGATAATTCCCATGGGGCCGCCCAAAGCGATTTCCTCTTGAAACTCCTTGTCGATCCGCCTTCCGCCTCCCTGTGCCCCGGTCGAGACCGACATAGCGCAGAGAAACAATGCCACGGTCAAAACCACACAGAGAACTTTTTTTCTTTCCTTCATTTTGTAACAGAACCTCCCCGGATTACCCCTCATAAGGGTTGTTTACAAGCTGCGGAAATGCATAGCCGTTTTCTGCATCAAAGATCCAAATCTCTGTATTTCCAAACCCTGCCAAGGGTGCTTCCGCATTGGACAGCTGTTCGGCAGTCACCTCGGTTGCCGCACCGGTAGCATCGCTCTCTTTCGCCGCTTTGACAAAATAGTTGTTTTCCTTTGCCGCCGCAGAACCGGTACGAATCACAGCCGTAAGGGCGGTGATGGACTTCGGGGCAGAATAACAGCCCTTCAACGTCACACTCCCGGCAATGGTTCCGATCAAACCGGCATTATAATTTCCGGTGTGAGAGCCTGCACTGAAATTGTTGGTATAGGAACCGCCCTCCGCATGAGCGACCAATCCGCCGCCGTAGCTTGCGGCAGTGACGGCACCGCTGTGATAACACTGATCCACAGAACTGCTCATGGTTCTTCCGGCAATTCCGCCGCCTCTTCCTGTGCTGTTCACCGTTCCCCGGTTTGCACAAAGTGCAATCGCGCCGCCCTTGTCGAAGCCGGCAATGCCGCCGCAAAAAGAATTTGCAGTTGCTTCGGAACGCACCGTCCCGGCATTTTTGCATTCTTTCACGGTACCCTTGAGGTGATAGCCGACAATGCCGCCCACCTGAAGCAAAAGGGTATTTCTTGTGGTCGGGTTGCTTCCCGAAAGAACCACACCCAACACCTCTGCGCTTTTCTCATTGACACAGCTGTTCACGATTGCCGCCTGTCCCGCAATTCCCCCGGTGACCACATAAAGCTTATCCGCAAAAGAAGCAAGATTGTTTCCATAATAATTCGATATCTTTCCGCTGTTTTCGCAATGATGAATCCCTGCGGAAGTCTCCTGTATTCCGACAATGCCGCCGACAGCCGCGGAGACCGGCAGACTGCTTAACGCACTGTTATCATTGGAAACGTCGCCTCGGTTCACACAGCGCTCTACCAAACCGTCTGCCTGACCGGCGATTCCGCCTGCAAAGGGCGCGGATGGCTTCCTCCGCCCAGTGACCGGAAAGCTCCTCTGCCGATACCGGGAAGAAAAGCATTTGACAGAATACGGCAAGCGATAACAGAGCACTCAAAAAACGTTTCATATTCTCCTTCCTCCTTCTCAGCGATTCACCACGATAATCTGGGAACATTTGTAATCATAACGGAACTGAATCACAAGACTTGCCTTCTCCACGCTCTTTGTCTCCTCCACCGTTTTGATGTCTGCATAGGTGCCTGCCTTGGTTTTGATTTCGCCGCTGACCGGATCGGTCTGAACCACAAGAACGGGCGCCGTGGAAATATCCCCGGTCTGCATCACATAAGTGGAAGGATCCCCCAAAACAATTTTATCCGGCGTGCTTCTGCTCAGATAAGAGGTCAGATTTCCGCCGCTCACGGATTTTGGTGAAACAACCGTCAAGGTATACTGATTGTTGACACCGTTATAATAGGCTCTCTGATCGTTTGGCATTGCATCAATACCGTTCAGATAAGTGGAATACAGAAACCGGGAATTGCTGGGATACAATCCCGCGGCAGGTGCCTTTGATGCAATCTCATCGATTCGGAACACACGCTACAGATGCGCCAGATTGTTTCCGTTCCGAGTAATCCGGATAATATCCCCCTTCTTCAAAGCAGGAACTGCTTTTCCATAAGGTGTTTCGCTTTCTTGACACCCTTCTATCAAATACTTGTAAGAGAAGAGCATATCGTCCGTATCGGCCGTAGCCGCCATTTCGTCACTGCCGTTTGTAGTATAATAGATCTTTTTGATTTTCTTCTCCTTCGCACTGTCATAAACCTCCGATGTTCTCAAAAAGACCGCCATATTCAAATCATTGTAGGTATAATTGGTGCCGTAACGGAAGGTATCCGCCCTTCCCCTGACAATTGCCAGGCCTGCCACGCCGGTATCCGGATCAATGTCATATCCTTGAATATCGAAAGAATACAAATAGGACAATGCCGATGGAGAAAGAATCTGATAACCCGCATCCTCCTTCGGGCGTTCATAAAGCTGAATCATCCGGTAGTCAAACGGTCTTGTGAAATTGATGTCGCCTTTGTTCGTATCAATCTCTGTAATCTGACCCTCGGAATTCATTTTCAAGAGAACCGGCCGGGAATACTGCTCCGCATAAATGCTTGCCGGTGCTCCGCTGATAGGACTGGAGATCGGATCACGCTTCATCAGTGCCTGCACAATCTTCGCCCGATCTTCCAAGGCGGTTCCGTCCACCTTCACCTTATCGCGAAACGCACAGACTTTGACCTCCCCGGTTTTTAAGAAGAATTTTCCTTTCAGCACTTCCAGTCCGCCCTCATCGGTCAACCCGATCAGATAGGCATATTCTTTGCTTTGCACAGCCGCCCCCTGCTGATAGGCAATCTTCCCGGTAACATCCAGCAGGAATACAGCGGATTCTCCCAAAGAAAGCGTCTGCAAAAACCGAGATTTCACATGCAGAATGCTGTCAGAAACCGGATAAGCATTGTTCCCCACAATCACTTTGTTTCCGGACATCTCAATTGAGTCAACCTCCCCTTCTGCCCTCTCGCGTGCAACCATCAAATAATAAAACGCTTTCCCGTCGATTTCCTGCGGTGCCTGTGCGACAGAAACCACATCGTTCTCCGCAATATCCAAAAGTTCCCGGATCTCGCCGCTGTTGACAATCCGGTAACCGCACTTTGATTCGTCCAGGGTCAATCCCATAGAGGGATTGAATTTACAGCCGATGTATCCATCCTGCGGATTAAGGTTCGCAGCAATCAGATTTCTCTGCGGAACCTTTTGTCCGTTGTCTCCGACATTGAACGAGAGAACCTCAATCAAATCGGCTCGTTTGTCACCATCGTTGTCTACAATCCGCAAAAAGCCGTCCTCCGGCTTCAAATCCTCCGATGTGTAATTCACTTTATGAATCCCATTCAGAACAACTGCGGCTCCCTCGCGGTTCAAAGCGGCTTTCCTGTAATCCGTCGCCTCCGGTTCCTTTTCATATTCGATATAGTCCGCAGTGACGCTGATAATCCGGTCGGCATTCAAAAGCGTTTCGGACGACATTTTATGGAGGTGATAAGTCAGCACTTCGTTTCTTCCGCTTTCCTTATCATACTTGACATAGACTTTCAAACGACTGCCCAAATGCTGAAAGATATCACTTTCTCCTATATAAGCCGTGATTTTTTCTCCGGTCTTGGTGACGCGCAAAGCCACTCTCTGCGAATCATTCAATCCGTCTCCTGCCAAAGAGGTGACGCCGTTATCGATCACACGGGCGTCATATTCCTCGATTCCCAAGCGCTCCGAAAGCAGGTTTTTGTCCGGAAGCACTTCCAATATGATTGCATTCTCCGTCACGGAATCCACAGACACCAAATCCGCAAACAAAGCATTATAGACCATTTTGGCAATCACGCCCCCGGTCATTTCCTCATGGAGGTCGATCCCCTTGAGAAGTCCGATTTCATAGGCTACCGACAGATAGCCGGACGGGTAACCGCCTTTTGCATTGGCATAGGGCGTATACTGCATGGCATTGAGAAGCATGGTGACCACTTCGTTCGCCGTCAGTCGTCTTGCCGGATGAAAGGTATTGTCCGGCGAGCCGTTGATGATTTTTAACTCTTTGCACGCCCGGATTTCCGAATAAAAGGCAGTTTCCGGTGTCACATCGTCAAAGACAGGTTTTCCGTCACCGCCGCCGAAATCCGTCTCGGGATACAAACAGCGAATGATCATCGCGCACAGCTCTCCACGCGGCAACGTAAACACCGGTTCATAATTCGGGGTCAGAACCCCAAGTTTGCTGAGCAATTCCAACTCCACAGACCATTCTTCGGTTTCCTCCGTTGCGATAGAGACCGTCGCGAACATGCTCAGTAAAACAGCAACGCACAGCATCACTCAGATCCATTTTTTGCTTCTCATACAAATCCCCCTTTTTGTTTCCAAAATATTTTTTTTTCGATACAAAAAGTTTTCTGTTGACTTCTGATTTTTCCTCTTATATACTATACCTAACATATCAGCGTGAAAACCGTCAATTTCCAAACGTGATAAAATATTCATTTTGTGAGGTGAATCTTGTGAATCGTCACGATCTCATTCATATTCCGATTGAAATCACCAAACCGCAGGATTTTTTTCCCCAGCCGCTTCGCTTTATGAAAACGGTAACCTCCACACCGCGTTATGACTCCAAACGGCAGGTTCCCGTCATTCCGCACTGCCTGTTTCACTATACCTTGTCGGGCGAAGGGGAATATGAATTCAAGGGAAAAACATATAAGGTGCAAAAGGGGCAAGGCTTTTTTTGGACCACGCAAAGCGATGCCTTCCATTACCGCTATCCGCAAAACGGCACAAAAACCTGGAAGTTCATCTGCCTTTGCTTTGTGGGAGAAGGAATGTATGATTTGTCTCTGAAAACCGCAGAACAATACGGCCCTGTTTTCACACTTCACGAGGATTGCCAAAGCATCCGGAACTTTTTGGGAATCATGAAGGATAAGGAATATATTTCCCTTTCCTGCGCAGAGGGCATGAAAATGATTTGGAATCTTTTTGAAGACATTGTGGATTCTTATATTATCAACAGCAATGAGGGAATGCACCCCACTGTCAAAGCAATCAAACGGCTGGTCAATTCCAATTTAACCGAAAACATCACCATCTCGGGAATTGCAAAGCATCTGAATCTTTCCCGGGAGCATATTTCCAGACTGTTTCTTTCCTATACCGGAAAATCGCTGAAGGATTATATCAAAGAGCAAAAATTAAACTATGCCTGCAAGCTATTGATTGAAACCAACTATTCTACCAACGAAATTGCCGGAATCTTGAAATATAGTTCAGGCTCCAATTTTATCCGCGCTTTTCACGGTGCTCTGAAAATGACTCCTAAGGAATACCGCGATTCCAGTATTCCTCTCTTTCTCTCATGAGAACCTGTATGTCTTACTGCTTGTGCCCGATATCACCTGTTTCAACAAATAACGTTAAAGTACAAAACGCCTGAAATTTTTAGGATTTCAGGCGTTTTTGCTTACGGTTGACCGACTTTTTCTGATCTATTCTGTTTTGTCAAGATAATGATCCAAAGCGGCAAATTGTTTTTCCGATTCACGAATGCATCCGCTCACATCGATCCGGTCAGAATTTCTGAAATAGCGAAGCACCTGTTGGGGTTGGATTTCACCGATCTTTCGAATATGACAGCTGGCAAGAGGCCATCCGTTGTCCGCAATCACATTGCTGAACTTATTTCCCTGAATGACAGCAAACACCTTTTTCCCGAACAAAAGTCCCAGAATCATTGCATGAAATCTTGCAGCAACAATATATTTTGCAGACTGAATCGCCCGGATTGCTTCCTGCGAATCGTGACGATACCGAACGATCTGAAGCTGCCGCTTCGCGTCCGGCGAAAGCACAGAGCAATCGGCGATTTCCTCTGCCATCTCCTCGTCCCCCTCGTTCTGACAAAAGGAAATCAGCTTGACCTGAAATCCCTCGGCGGCAAAAAGATTCATCAGCTCTGCCATCTTATCCCGATAGCAGTCGTGCAGGGAACGGTAAGCGGACCGCACTTTAAAATCTATGACGGACAGCAGGATGCAGTTTTCCTCCTCCTTCGTCTCTGCCGGTTTGAGTCCAAAGATGACATCAGCCGCCTTTCGCACATTTCCGAGTTGATGAAACAAACGGTAGGAATACTCATCCCGAAAGCAAACGTCCTCCGCCCGGCTGAAATATACACAATGATCCCTGCGAAAGGTTTCATCAAAGCCTTTGCAGAAATTGCTTCCGATAATAAAAAGCTTTTTTCCTTTTTGCGTCAGCCGAAGCATTTTATCGATATTCTCTCGGTATTTTCGGTCGGAAATGCGAAATATAGAACCGCCGATCTGCACCACCGCACCGCATCTGTTTTTCAGAAAATCATCAAAAAAATCCGCTCCGAATCCCATCGAAAGAAACAGCTTGTTAAACAGGCGAATCCACGGCATTGCCGTTTCATAAACCTTCAAATTTTTCAGATGGGAAAAGGTGCGGCAATACCCCGGCGGAGCATATAAATAAAATTGCGTCTCCGGGTACCGGTTGACCAATATTTCGATGAACAGATCGTCTCCCAGATTGTGATTCAAATAGGCTTTGATATATACTTTTTTGCGGTGGGAAGAAAGGCGGCTCCCAAAGGGTCTCATCCGGCATTTCTCCTTTCTGCCAAAAGAACTTTTGCCCGATACAGTAAGCCCCTGAACTCTTTGACTCTGTAAAAAAGCACCAAGAAAATCAGATTGGGAAGCAAGGCAACCACACCGCACCCAAGCACGAACCTTCCCAGCGTAATCTGCGCCAATATCGGCTGCACACACAGAGCGGTAACGCCGCCGGCACAAACCGCTGCGGCAAAATAAACCGCCAAACGGGCATAATATTCCCTGCAGGAGGTTTCAAACAAAAACCGATAGGTACATCTGGGGCGGAAAATCAAAAAGATCATTCTGGATGCTGTC
>CAKRUL010000031.1 GCA_934403665.1 uncultured Clostridia bacterium
CAGGCGCCGCCCACGCGCTTTCCCTTCAGACCGCAGTCCTCAATCAGCTTGGCGGCAAAATAGCCCTCCGGCCGCCGGAAGGTGCTCCCGGCAGAGGGAAGATTTAACGGCTGTTTTGAGACTCTGCGCCGGGTGTAATCCGCCATTCTTTCCCGAATCGCCTCCGGATCGTCCGCCGCAAGCCTCAGCCGGGTGGACAGAATGCAGAAAGGCTTGCCGGAAAAAAAGCTGTGCCGGTATGAGAAATCATGCTGTTCTGCCGGCAGAATTTTTTTTTCGGCGCCGTCCAGATACACCGTCTCGGTCACCACATCCTTCATCTCTGCACCGTATGCGCCTGCGTTCATATACACAGCGCCGCCCACCGTGCCCGGAATGCCGGAAAGCGCCTCGAAGCCGGACAGCCCGTTCTTGAAAAGCAGGCTCGCCGCCCGGGACATCATCATCCCGGCGGAAACCGTCATCTCGTTTCCCGAAACCGATGCCTCACAAAGACCGGTCGTCTTGACGACTGCGCCCCGATACCCCTGATCCGATACCAAAAGATTGGAGCCGTTTCCCAGAAAGAAATAGGGCATCCGCTCCTCCTGCAGGATGCGGCTGACCTCGCAGAGTGCCTGCTCCGATTCCGGAATCACCAGCAAATCCGCCGGCCCTCCGATCTGAAAGGTGGTATGTTTTTTCAGTGGTTCCTCTTTCCGTATGTTTTTGGTCACACGCAACAGTTTTTGATAAATCTCCATCTGAACCCTTTCTGTTAATCATTAGGGAGTGGAACACCATATGGTTTTCCACTCTCTAATGCTTAAACCACTTGTGTTTGTAAATTAAACGCCTGTGCGAAAGCCACAATTCTTTCATAGAAAATCCGGGGAGAAGCCTTCTTTGCGACAAGCCGCAAAATCCATCGGTCCAGCCCCTTCACGCCGGAGTAATCTCCGCCGAAGCAATCCTTTCGCACCGCTTTTTGCAGAAGCGCCAAAGGATAGTTTTCCCGAAAATATTCCTCCGCATTCTGCTCGTATGCGGCTGTCAGAAACAGCGCGCATGCTTTGATGTCCTGCTCCTGATTCTGCACAAACGCTTTGACATGCCGGTCAATCTGTCCAAAACGAATCGAACTGCCCAAAATGACCAGATCATAATCCGCCGCTTTCGGGTTGCCCTGCTGTGCCAGGTTGACCGTGACGGTCTCGGCATTGAGCAGCTGAGAAAGCTGGACGGCACATTTTTCCGTACTGCCGTAAGTTCCGGCATAAGCAATCAGCACTTTCATAAAATCTGCCTCTTTTCCAAAGTGTTTCCTTGCATTATATCCCTGTAAAAGACCTTTCTATGCCTGTTTTTCCAAACTTTTCGGGGCATATCGTCTGTTTTTCAGTCCTGTTTTCCGTTCTTCATTTCCTCCATCAGGCGGTCGTTCAGCTCCTGTGCCGGGTTGAAGCCCATCTTCTTCTGCCGGTTATTCATGGCGGCAACCTCCACAACAACCGCCAAATTTCTGCCCGGACGAACCGGAATGGTCAGGCTTGGAACCTGAATGCCGAGAATATCGGTGTATTCGGTCACCAATCCCAAACGGTCGTAATGCTTCTTTTCATTCCACGCTTCCAGCGCAATCACCATGTCAATTTTCTCGGTCAGCTTCACGGCGCCCATCCCGAAAATCCGCCGCACATCGATGATACCGATGCCGCGCAATTCGATAAAATGACGGATAATCTCGGGGGAAGACCCCACCAGCGATTTATCGGAAACCCGTTTGATCTCCACGGCATCGTCCGCCACCAGACGATGACCGCGCTTCACCAGCTCCACCGCCGTTTCGGATTTTCCGACGCCGCTCTCTCCCAAAATCAGCACCCCTTCGCCATACACCTCCACCAGAACACCGTGCCGGGTGATGCGGGGCGCCAGCTCCACACTCAGATAACTGATGACCGCCGCCATAAAACGGGAGGTGGAGTTCTGAGTGCGGTAAACGGGAACCTCATATTTCTTCGCCGCCTCCAGCAGCTCGGGAAAAACGGGAAGCCCTCTTGTCACAATCATGGCAGGTTCCTTCAGGCTCAGCAAACGGTCAAAAATCTGCATCCGCTCCTCCGAAGACTTGCCCTCCAGATAGGTGTATTCCACCCTTCCCAGAATCTGAAGCCGTTCCTTCTCGAAATAGTCAAAAAAGCCGACAATCGGCAAACCGGGGCGGTTGACATCCGTGCAGTGCACCCGTCTTTGCGCAATATCCTCCGGCTCATAAATCGCCTCCAGATTAAACTCCTTCTGAAGCTGCTGCATGGTGACATGAAAATTGCTTTTATCCATACTGTCTCCCCCGTTTCTGTTGCCATCCTTTTTCCGCGCCGGAAAAAGGGAAAGTTCTCTTTTGTTTTTTCGCTGATATTCCTTTATAATTATATTAGAAAACGCCTCTCTTGTAAATAGTTTTCGGGCATATCGCCGTATTTTAAAAAAAATACTTGCATTTTCCGTGAAAGTTTGTTAAAATATTGGTTGTGAGTTTAAAAGCAATGGGGTTTTATGCCCTTTTTCATAGGAAATTGCTTACGTATATTGGATATAGGAGGTGCGAAGAATGGCAAAATGTGAAATCTGCGGAAAAGGTACTTGCTTCGGCATCCAGGTCAGCCACTCTCACAGAAGAAGTAACAGAACTTGGAAAGCAAATGTCAGAAAAGTGAGAGCTGTTGTGGACGGTCAGCCTAAGAAAATAAATGTCTGCACAAAATGCTTGCGCTCTGATAAAGTGACCAGAGCCATCTAAGGATCGGCAAACGAAATCGGAACAGCGGAGGGCTGTCATCGGTGCTTTTGGCATCGGCGGCGGCCCTTATTGTTTTAGGGCAGAGAGCAGAGTACAAAGGGCAGAGGGCAAAAAAATCCCCTGCTTTCCGGATTTTCTCGGAAGGCAGGGGATTTTTGTATCATGCTTAGTGAATTGCTCTGTTCAAAAAGGTGACGATCTGTCCGCGGTTACAGATGGTATCCGGCGAAAATTCCGTTTTGGAAGTGCCGCTGGTCACGCCGTTTTCCACCGCCCATGCAACAGCGTTTGCGTAATCTGCGTTCTCATCCACATCGCTGAACGCAACGGATGCGCTTGCATACGGTGCGCCTGCGTTTTTCCACAGATACATCACAGTGGAGGCACGGGTGCAGGGGGTGTTTCCTTCAAACGCCGTTCCGGTTACCATGCCTTTTTCGCTTGCCCAGACAGCAGCGTCATAATAATAATCGTCTGTGCTCACATCGCCAAACGGATTTTTTGCTCCCGTTTTCGGAGAACCGACTGCACGCCACAGGAAGGTCAGAATCTGTGCACGGGTGCAGGTATCCTCCGGAGAGAAGGTCGTTTCCGAGGTGCCCTGGGTGATGTTTCTTTCCACAGCCCAGTTCACTGCTGCCGCATAATAAGCGTCCGCTTTGACATCGTTGAAAATCGTTTTGACCTCACCTTCTCCGGGGACCGGTACATTTTCCGGAGATGCGTCTTTGCCCTGAACCAGTCTTTGGATGGTCTTTCTGACCTCGACGGTTCCTCTGACCTGATTCAAGGTCAGCTTCAAGGTTCCGCGAACCGTACCGGCGGAAGTATTGGTAGCTTCGGTCTTTTGAAAATCGTCTGCCCATTCCACCTTCGAGCCGTTTGGCACAACCGCACGGACTGCCGCCAGAATTCTCTCCTTCGTGGTGGAGTTGACAAAGTTCATCTTCCGCAGTGCGCCGGAGATTGCCGCTTTGTCTTCGGCAAGGCTTTCATTGTCCGCATTTGCCTCAGCGGCAGCGCCGGTGAGCTTCGGGATGACGGTGCTGAACATGTCCTTCTGGGTATAAACATCACAGGTAAACGTGATATTGACGAAAAGACTTCCGTCCTTCTTGCTGGTTGCATTGACCAAACGATAGTCCGCTTCGTTGCCAACGGAAAGCGTGACATCGCAATCCGCCGGGATCAGTTTTGCCGCCTCTTTCAGAAATGCGTCGCAGGACATATCATAGGTAATCTGGATCGAATCCATGCCTGCCCGGATGGCTTTGATGGCGGCTTTGATCTGCCCTCTTTCATCCAGTTTGGCGAAAGCCGTGCCTGCTCCGATGGTGAAGATCAGGCAAACGACCAAAAGTGCGCTGATTGTTTTCTTGAACATGATGGTTTCCTCTTTTCTTTTTTTATTGAAGTGCTCTGTGCAAAAATGTGACAATCTGCCCCCGGCTGCAAATCATTTCGGGAGAGAATTCGGTTTGGGAGGTTCCGCTTGTCACGCCGTTTTCCACCGCCCATGCAACGGCTGCGGCACAGCCGGCATCCGCAGGAACATCCGCAAACGAGCCGGAAGCCGAAGCAGCCGGAGCGCCTGCATTTTTCCAGAGATAGGTCACGGTAGAAGCACGGGTACAAGGCGTATCCGCCTGAAACAGAGTTCCCTCCACCATTCCTTTTTCCTTTGCCCAGACAGCGGCATCATAATAATAATCGTCGCTGTTCACATCGGAAAAGGGATTGGCAATGGTCGCTTTGGGAGAGCCGACCGCACGCCACAGGAACGTCAGAATCTGTGCACGGGTGCAAGTATCCTCCGGTGAGAAGGTTGTTTCCGACGTGCCCTGGGTGATGTTCCTGTCCACAGCCCAGCTGACCGCATTGGCATAATAGGCATCCGGCGCAACATCCGAAAAACCGGAGGCGCTTCCTGCTGTCTCATGGTCGACGGTCAGAACCACCGGCGTGGTGGAACGTATATTCATGGTGTACTTGTTTCCGTTTTTGTTCATGCTTTCTGTATCAATCGGAAGATAGGACACCACTCCGTCCGAAGAGGTGCAGATCAGATATTCCTTCTGCATTGCGTCCTCATCCTCAAAATGCGTCGTTCCGCCGCTGACTTCCACCGATACAATCGGGGACGCCCACTGGGCAAACATCTGAACGGCCGTGGCGTTTTTCTGAAATGTCATTGCGCCGACGCCGATATAGTCATATCCGTCTTTCAGAATATTGGCACGGTGCCCCGGACTGTTCATCCAGCCGGTCATCGCTTTCTGCGGATCCATCACCGGTCTCGGTGCCGGACACTGATAAATGTTTTCGCCTGCGCTGACATAGCGGAAAGAGGACGGAATCGCCGTGAAGCACATTTGATCGTTCGGTCTGGTGTGCGAAAACAGCTGATTCAGCTCCGGTTCCCGGGTATCGCACGCATTTTGAAGCGCCGAAGGCATGCTGAGAAGCATGACGCCCTCTTTCTGACGCTCCGCATTGACAAGGCGGAGAATTTCCCATTCCTCCGGATTGACGGAGATCCGATCGGACGGAATCTTGCGCACCAGCATCGGAATGGTTTCCTGCACCAGCAGTTCGCGCGATTCCTCGTTCAGCGTCAGCTGCAGATAACCGAAGATGCTTCCTTTTTCCTGGAAGGTTGCATTCCGCTTGGTAAACGTGCCCTTCCAGGCGACCTTTGTGCCGTGTTTCACAGCCGACTGTGCCACCTGCAGCAAAGATTCTTTGGTGAGCTTGTTGGTATAGGTCAGAGCATGCAAGGCACTGCCTGCCGCCTGCCAGTCCTCTTTCAGATTCTTGGAATCCGTTGTGACAAGCATGGCAATCGTCTTGCCGATCGGGCACGCAGCGGTGACGTCGTCACAGGAAAGCGTCAGCGCCGCGGAAACCGTTCCCTCCAGAGAGGTGGTTGCCTTGGTCAAATGAAAATCAGAATCCTTCAACGTGACCTCGACATGACTGCCGGAGGGCAATGCCTCCTTCGCCATATTCAGAAGATCGTCTTTCGTGGTCTGGTTGGAAACCGCAAAGTCCCAGATTGCGTTGCTGATGGCGCTCTTTGCCGCCTCAATCTCTTTTTGCGGCGATGCGCTGACCGGTTTGGCAATCGTCCATTGATAAGAATACGCCGCGTGATTGCCGTCCGAAAGCGTGACGGTATATTTCACACGCAGACTGCCCTCCGCCGACGCGTTGGATTCCGTAAGCGCAAAGGTATCAAGCGTAACCTCTGCTCCCATGCCCACAGTCGCAACATCCACCTGATCCATCAGATCCTTTTGGGTGGCAGCATTGGTCACCTTCCAATCCGCAAACGCTTTTTCGATTGCCTTGTGAACCTCCTCCAAAGAAACCGAACCGGTCTCCGTGGTTCCGGTGCTTCCGCCCGAAAGCTTCGGAATCTCTTTTTTGATTTCAAAGTCGATTTCTCCGTCCCCCTGCGAGAGGATAACGACTGCCTTCACCAAGCCAGCCTTGGACTCCGTCGCAGGGATCAGCTGAAAGCTGTAAATCTCAAAAGCGGTTCCGTACATGGAATCCACCGAATATTTGCAGCATCCCGCCACAAACTCCCCAAACGCATCCTTCGTCAGGTCGTTGGTGAACTCCTTGGTCTTTAAAGCGTCCAGAATGGCATCCCGGTTTTTTTCCACTGCCGTTTGCGCATCCTGTTCCAAAATAAAGGCCGCCTGCGCCGTGTTGCTGTGCCAGACGGGGGCTCCTGCCGAACACACAACCGCCGCCGCAAGCATGCCTGCCAAAAGTTTTTTCATGCTGAAAAGCTCCTTTCCCAGTCTGCTTTTTCAACACAGAGAGCAGCATTTACCTCTCTGCAAACATATTTATTATATGCCCTTTTTTTCGTTTCTTCAAGTCAAAAGCCGCAAAAAACTGATTTATTTTTCCGGCAGCCCGTTGTATTCCAGAAAGCTTCTCGTCAGTTCTCCGCCGAACAGCGCATCCAACCCCTCCTCCTGCGGACGCTCGATGCCGAAATGATAGGTCGGCACAACCTCCTTCGGGTGGCTCTGCGGCTTTGCCATGATATAATAACGAAGCTCGTCCATCGCATGATCGTTTTCTTTTTGCGGCTCTTCTCTGCCGTCCTTTGCCCAGCGATAGGTTTTGAATTCCCGAATCATGTTCACGCAGTCGGAGAACACAAAAAGCTTCGGCTTTTTGGTGCCGTCCAGCCCTTCCCGCGGATGCAGATACTCCTTGACGCGCTGGATGCCCGCAAATTTGGATTTGTTCACCCGGGGATTGCAGAGGATGCCGTGATCCAGAAACAAATCGACCACCGACCGCTCGCTTGCCGCCGTGCGCTGGGTTGCCGCACTGTCGATCAAGGCTTCCAAATAGCCGGTTTCCGAACGCTTCCAGCCCAGCCGGTCGGCAACGGCAAAAATCTCTTCGGCATGCTGTTCCACATTCTGCTCGGCGGCATAGTGTTCCCCGGCAACATAGACGTTTCCGTCTCCGTCACAGGCATAAAAATGACAGGAAAGCGGATGGGTATAGCCCGGATCAATGCTGATTCTGTCCTGCCATTCCTCCGGAATCTCGAACGGCTCGATCACATGAACCGTCTCGTCAAACTCCTTGTAAACCAGCCCGTTGATTGCCACAAACCGCCCGTATTTGCGCGCCTCTAACTCCTCCTTGGAAAGGGTGCTTTCCAATGCACGGATTTCCTCGCCCGAAAGATAGGGGTTATCCTCCCAGTTCATAAACCAGCACTTCACCTCGGGATCGTTGCGCTCGTTCACATAAATCAGGTCATACACCCACGTCAGCCCCTTCAGAGGCGTCATGGTGCCCCAAAGATCGCCGCGGGTGTCCAGCACACGCATCCGGCATTCTTCATAGACCTCCCGGGGCGGCTCCTCATCAAACCACACATAATCCAGAGAAGCGCCCTGAAATTTTTCTCTTCCCTGATCGCAGGATTTAAAGCTGATCAGGCTTTCGCCGCCCCGCTCATGCGCAACCACGATAAAATCGATGGTGGCATTTTCCGGATGCTCCGCCTTCCCCTTGCGGGTCACAATCTGTTTGATCCAATCCGGATTCAGCCATCTTAAAATCTCCTGCTGGGCGACATCCCTCTGCACCTCACCGGTCAGAGAAACCACCCATCCCTTGGTGGGATGCGGAATCTCCTTATAGGGATGATTTCCCCGGGCATACCAAACCGCCTCCACCGCCCCGGACACCGTCTTTCCCGTCCGGTTACCGCCGAACATCCAGCGGTTGCGATGCCGATCCCGGTGAAATGCCATCTGTTTTTGGTGAATCCGATCGCCCCGGTTGTAAAACAGCAGACGATTTCTCCGCACATAGGCGCGGATTCCCTTCAGCTTGCTGTATGCCTCCTGTATTTCCTTACGTTCCATCTTGTTTCCTCCCTGTCCTCTGCTCTCTGTTCTTTGTCCTCTGTTCTCTGCACACAAAAACCCCTCCGGCAGTTTGCCGGAAGGGCTTTATCGGGGGTCGCGGAACAATTCGGAGGGAAGCTCTGCAATGCTTCTGCGAAGCTCCTCCACCGCTTTTTCCGGTTCCAGACGATCCAAAGGATTCTCCGGCTCCTGCGGCGACTTGTCATTCCATTGCTCCGGACATCTGTTTTTCAGCCAAAACAGCGCAGAATTGGTATCCGGCGGATAATACTGCTCCTCCTCGGTGATTTCCAGCCGCTCGCTTTCCCGCGCCTTTTTCCCGTTTTCATAGGAAATCTCTTTGAGCTTCACCGGTTTGCGCACCTTCTGCACATAGCCGGTCGCCTTGCGGAACAAAGCCTTTTCCACCGCACTGTCCGCACTGCGCCTGCCGGTCTTCAGTGCCTTTGCGAATGCCGGATAAACGTTTTTATAGCGATAGAAGGTGCTGTGCGCGATGCCGAGCTCCTTCCGGATTTCCTCATCGCTGAAGCCGTCTCTCGCCATCGCCTCCAGTTCCTCCAGCCTGTTTTGGAT
>CAKRUL010000032.1 GCA_934403665.1 uncultured Clostridia bacterium
ATCGATTTATATATTTTGGATGTGGTGATGCCCACAAAATCCGGGTTTCGTGCATGTTTGGAGCTGCGTCAAAAAACAACTGCGCCCATTTTGTTTTTAACTGCCAAGACGCAGGATTCCGACAAGACAATGGGCTTTTCCGCCGGCGGCGACGACTATCTTTCCAAACCCTTTTCCTATGCAGAGCTGATTTCCCGCGTGAAATCGCTTCTGCGCCGTTATTATGTCTATAAAGGAAAACCCGAACCGCAGGAATCCACGCTGACCTGCAGAGAGATCCGCGTCGATACCGATCAGCGGTCTGTTTGGATGGGAGAGACCGAAATCAATCTGACCGACATTGAATATAAAATTCTGACACTCATGCTGAACCATCGCAAAAAAGTATTTTCCGCTCAGAATCTTTTTGAAAGCATTTGGGAGGAACCCTACTTCTACTCTGCCAACAACACCGTTATGGTGCACATTCGGAATCTGAGAAAGAAGCTGGAAAAAGATCCCCAAAACCCACAGTATATCAAAACCGCTTGGGGAAAGGGGTATTACATTGACTAAAAAAATATTCTTTTCTAAGCTGGAACGGAGTATCACCGGATACATTTTTCTCTCCCTTGCGGCCTCCGTCACGATAAGCGTTCTTCTGTATTTCGGCGCACAATTTATTGTTTTCAAAAGCTCTCACAGCAATGGCTTTGTCTCCCGGGAGCTGAATTCAACGGCAGAGGACTTTCAGCATTTTGTCACCGAAAACAATCTTTCTTCCGACAATCGGGAACAGCTGGATGAATGGAACCGGCAAAATTGGTACACTTTCATCCGCATTTACGATGAAAACACGGTGATCTATGACAGCCTTTTTTCCAGACAGTCTTTTTTTATCAATGAAATTTCCGAACAGAGGCTGGACGCTTCTCCGTTTTCGTATCCGATCACCTTTTCGGATCAGTCTGCCGTTTTGGTGATTACGGCTTATTTCGGAGGGTTGCATTACCGAACCTTGTTTAAAACCTGTTGCTATTGCTTTGCTTTCTTGTTGTTTTTGCTTTTTTTCATCATTCTGATGAAGAAAAAAATCCGGTATATCAGCCGGATCGAAGAGAGCATCAAAATCATTGAAAGCGGCAGTCTGGAATACCGCGTTCCCGTGATCGGAAACGACGAGCTTTCCTCGCTCGCCATCAGCATCAATGATATGAGCCAAGCCATGTGGGAACGTCTGAAATGGGAAGCAGAGGTCAAACAGCAAAATTACGATATCGTTTCCGCAATATCCCATGACATCCACACACCGCTGACCTCTGTGATCTGTTATTTGGATATGCTGGAGGATAAAAAATTTCAGGATGAGAGAGAACAGACGCAATATATCAAAAACGCTCGGCAAAACGCCTATCTGATTAAAAGTCTGACAGACAATCTCTTTGAACATTCCATTGCTTCCAATGAAAACATCCCATTTCATTACGAACGGGTGAACGGAAATGAACTGATTGCCCAATTGCTCTCGGAAATGACGTATCTTTTGGAGGACAAAGGCTTTAAAGTCAGCTGTTTCAATGATATCGATATTCCCTATGTTCTCAACGTAGACTTCACGCATTTCCACCGCATTTTTGACAATCTTACCTCCAACATTCTGAAATATGCCGACCCTCGGTATTATATCGACATCACCACGCAGCTCGACCAGGGAAACCTGATCCTTTCCCAGCATAATAAAATCAAAGCAGAGAAAAAAAGCCGGGAAAGTTTTTCGATCGGAATCCGAACCTGTGAAGATATTCTGAAACGTCACAGCGGAAGCCTGCTGATTGAAAAAACAGAAACGGATTTTACAGCAACCGTTTCTGTGAAAGCAACTTATTATGAATAAAAGGCGACAGCTTTGCTGCCGCTTGCTTAATTTTTGCATGTGCAGAATGATAAGAAATTTGCCTGTGAAAGCCATAGGACGGTTAGCCCGTAATTCGATTCAGAAATGAATTCCCCATTTGGGATAAAAACCAGTTGATGGCACTATCCATATCGATTTCATGTCCGCCGTCAAAAATATCCAAAAATGTTCGGGAATCCGGATAGCGGTTGATGATTTCAAGATACAGCCGAATACTGTGTGCCACCGGAACAACATCATCAAATTTTCCGTGAAAGAGTTTCAGGTTCGCTTTCGCCAGTTCATCTACATATCGTATGGGGGAACGATCCCGATACTCCTCCAGATGCGGTCCCTCCGGCAGACCTCCGCAGCAAGCCGCGATGGCAGGTGCATAGACGGTATCCTTCTTTTCATAAAACCACGCCTCCAAATCGGTGATCGGCACGAAGGAGGCTACCGCTTTGAAGCGTTCCGGCGCAAGAGCGGCCGTTAAAAGGGACATGTGCCCTCCGCCGCTCAAACCCAGCAGAAAAATATTCTTCTCATCAATCGGGTATCGCTCGTTCACATAAGCGATGGCATCCAGAATATCCTGACGGGCGGCGCGGGAACCGCATGCCTCTCTGCAATTTGGATTGTTCTCTATATTCGCTCCCCGAAATTCAGGCAAAAGCAGATTCCAGTTTAACTTCTGCGCATAGGGAAGCATGTTTTCCACCTGATTAAAGCGATCATAGCTCCATGTATGTAATCCAACCAGCAACGGACGTTTTTCCTTTCCATCTGCCTGGAAGAACAGAGAAGGCTGCTGTGTCCGGTCAAACGATGATAAAATTTTCAATTCCTTCATGTCATTCTCTCCTTTTTCTCATGAGGTCGTTGAACCTGCATGCTCTATACACACCGAAAATGCTTTTTTGGAAAGCCCCGGATGTTTTGCGCAGGCTCGCATACGGTTGTAATCAGTTATAGTATAGCACTCGCTTTCTCTTTTGTAAACAGAGCAAACAAAGAAACCGAGACTGCTTTGAAAAAGAAAAAGAGCATTTTCCTCACAGGATGCCTCGGTCTTTTGCCAAGCCTACCTTCGGGGCGACGATGAAAGACTATTCTTCCAAAAGAGGGACTTCCGTTGGCCGATATTCGCTATCCATTGCCACGAAAACAAAGTCTGCACGATTGGCTGTCACAGTGTTTCCTGTTTTCAAATTTTCTGCAACGATCTCTACACGGACATTCATAGAGGTTCTCCCAACCTTTGTGAGAACAGCTGTCAAAGTGACCATTTCCCCCATGCGCACGGGATGTCTGAAGTCTATGTGATCGACCGCCGCTGTCACCACCGCCTCGTTTGCATGCCTTGCGGCGGCAAGCCCTGCACAGATATCCATCCAGTGCATCAGCGTTCCTCCCAAAAGGTTTCCCAGCGGATTGGTATCATTGGGCAGTACCTGCTGAACCATAACCACTGTGGAATCCGATCTTTTTTTCGTCTTTCTCATTGTCTTGATTTCCTTTCCCTCAGCATTCTAAAAAGAGAACAGAGACAATCGCCTCTGCTCTCTATTATACCCAGCCCTTTGACCACTTAATCGGAAGAATCAAAAACATAAAAGTCAATGATATTACAGCAATCCGATTTCACAAAACTCAATTCACTCAGAACGTGTTCCCGTATTTTATATTGAAAGCAATACTCGCCCTCTGCCAGCTCAAAGAGACATTTCATGATGGTCTTTTCCCCGTCAATGCGCTCTATTTTCGGGGTGTTTCCGGTAAACATGGCGCCGACAAAATAAAGATGATCCCGAAACAAAATTTTTCCGGTCTGTTTCGTCTCCTTCTGACAGATTGTTAAGATACTACCCTTCGGATTTCTGGCCGTAATATTGACCAGCAATTGCGTCGTATTCATAAAGACCACCCTTACTGCGTGATTATCTCCTTGGCTCTTTCTGCATATGTATTGTTGACAATCTGTTCATAAGGTGCTTTCTGCGCAAGCTCGCCCGCCGATGTCATGACCGTCTGAAGAAGTTCAAAGGAAGAAGCCTTCATCACTGGATCCTTTGACCATGCGTCAATGTCCTGATATCTTTGTACAACCGTCGTCAAAAGCTCCAGATCCGTGTCCGGAAAAGAGGGTTGAAGCACCTGTGCAATCTCCCGTGCACTGTGATGTGCAACCCAATGCTGTCCCTTATAAATTGCATTGGTGAATTTTTGAACGGTATCTGCATTGTTCTGAAGATAGCTTTTTTTCGCAAAATAGGCAGTATAGGGGATTTCCCCTGCCTCCTGCCCGATGGAGGATAAAACATAGCCCTTCCCCTCTTTTTCTACCATAGAGGCAGTCGGTTCAAACAGAGCAACATAATCTCCTGTGCCGGCCGTGAATGCGCCTGCCATCAATGCGAACTGAATGCTGTCATCCAGCATGACATCCTGCCCCGGCGTCAGCCCCTTAGACTTGATGACATATTCCAATGCCATATAGGGAACGCCGCCCTTTCTTCCGGGCAACACCACCGAATCCTTGAGATGCTTCCAATCAAAGAACGCTTCCGGCTTTCGCCCCACCAAAAAAGCGCCGTCCCTTTGGGTCATCTGTGCGAACACCTGCGTATAATCGTCTTTTCCTTCGTTGTATACATAAATAGATGCCTCCGGACCGGCAAAACCAATGTCGATATGATCCGAAAGCACGGCAGACATGACCTTGTCTGCTCCCTGCCCGTTGGAAAGCTCCAGTTCAATGCCCTCCTCCGCAAAGAATCCTTTGTTGACAGCAACATACTGAGGTGCATAAAATACAGAGTGTGTCACCTCGCTGACTCTGACCTTTTGCAGTTGTTCTCCGCCGCACCCGGAAAAACAAAAGATGCCGACTGCAACCAGGACGGGAATGCAAAGAAATTTTCTGCCCTTTTTCATAGAAACGCTCCTTTCGCAAGATCACAGGCCCGGAACAGAATATGACAGGAATTTTCCGGAAAAACCGGCGATACCCTTTCCTGTTTTCTATGCCCCTGCACCTGTGTGGTTGATACATTTATTTACCAACCTTTCCAACAGCACAACCCCCTCATACAAAAGAGCCGCCACTGCGGAAAGGATGATGACGCTTGTCATGACCAAATCCAGTTTAAAGACCTGTCCTCCATAGACAATAAGGTATCCCAGCCCTGCTTTGGATACCAAAAATTCTCCGGCGATCACCCCCACCAGGGAAAGACCGATGTTGATCTTCAAGGAGTTGAACAGAGTGCTTAAATTGGACGGAAAAATGACCTTTGTGAAAATTTGTCTGCGCGCGGCGCCGAAGGTCTGAACCATTTTGATTTTATCCTGATCGGTGTGCATAAAACCATTAAGCATTTCCAGCACCGTGACAATTAAAGAGATGGCAAGCGCCATCACAATGATCGCATTGGTTCCTGCGCCGACCCATATGATAATGATCGGACCAAGCGCAATTTTCGGCAAACTGTTTAAGACAACCAAAAAAGGCTCACAGACCTTTGAGATATACGGGGACCACCACAAAACAACTGCCATCAGCGTGCCCATGCATGCACCGAGAACAAATCCGACAATCGTTTCATAGCAGGTGACTCCCAAATGAAGCAGCAAGTCATTAGAGGTCAAATTCGCAAAAGTTTTGAAAACACGGGAAGGCTGGCTTGTGATAAAACTGTCGATGATTTTTAAATTTGCGCAGATTTCCCAAACGGCAAAAAAGCCTGCCAACAACAATATCTGAACCATGAATATGGACATTTTTCTCCATTTTGTTCTTTTTAAATAAGAGTATCTCTCTTTTGAGAGCTCTTTTTTTTGTTTAGAGATGTACATCAAGATCGCTCCAAATCATATTAAAATAGGTGCTGAATTCCGGAGCCTTTCTTGTTTTCAGAGGCTCCCTGTTTTCCATGTCAAAAACAATGTCATAAATATTTTTGACCGTGCCCGGCCGCTTCGTCAGAACAACAAGCCGATCCGCCATACTGATGGCTTCCGGAATATCATGGCTCACCATGACAGAGGTCTGGTTTTCTTTTTTCAGAATCTGATAAACATCCTGACTGACCGCCAGACGGGTCTGATAATCCAATGCGGAAAACGCCTCATCCAGCAGAAGAATTTTCGGGCGCGTTGCCAAGGTCCGAATGAGCGCCGCTCTCTGCCGCATGCCACCCGACAGCTGAGCCGGGTATTTATCTTTGAACTCATACAATCCGTAAGTTTTCAAAAGCTCCTTCACATAGTCTGTGTTCTCTTCCGTGAGCATGTGCCGGATCTCCAGCCCTAATATCACATTTTTATAGATGGTTCTCCACTCCAGAAGATTATCCTTCTGCAGCATATAACCGACCTTATCGGAGATGCCGTCGACCGGCTCTCCTGCAATATATATTTCACCGGAGCTCGGCTTTAAAAGTCCGGATATGATAGAAAGCAATGTGGATTTTCCACAGCCGCTTGGGCCTACAATGGAAATGAATTCTCCGCGGCGAATAGAGATATTAATGTCTTTGAGCGCTTCCACTTCGCCGTTTTTATCCTGATATTTCTCTCCGATATGTTTCAGTTCAAGCATATCGTTCAACGTTCATCACCTCTTTTTTCTTCTATACTTTATCTTATTAAAAAGAGGGAAATTTGGTGTAAGATAAAATTGCGACCGAAAAGAATCTACTCCCGATTCGCCCAAACATTACAATTTTGCTTTTCAAAACAGGCTTTGCATACGGAAATGAAAAAAAGAAAAACACTTCTTACCCCTTGTGCATAAACTGCTTGTGAAGGAGGTTACAATGATGAGTTGTAATAACAGTAATAACATTTTTTCAAATAATACAA
Source organism: uncultured Clostridia bacterium (assembly GCA_934403665.1). Next base: position 6,740 of record CAKRUL010000032.1, read on the forward strand.
GAATTTTAAGAAACGACAGTTCCCATGAGCTGGAGAGAGAACGTGAGACAGAAAATGACCGCGAGCGTTCCTGCGGGTGCGGATGCGGATGCAGGCGCGAAAGGGAAAATGACGAAGTCCGTTTAAGCGATTTCTGCAATGTTCCGGATTGTCCGCCTGTAAAGAACTTCTGCTGTGAGGGAATCAGTCCCGAAAAAAACAGCGGCGGAAGATCGAAAGACATTTTTGCCTATGTCAATCAGATTATTGATTCCAAATCGGTTCAGGGTACCCAGTTAAACGAAATGATTCGCTTAACTCCTCAGAACTGCGATTTGATTGCAGAATTCACAGACTGTAACGGATGCTCCTGTGCTCAGCCGGTTTTAGACAATGAATCCTGTTTTAAGGTTTTGGCTTACGAAGCGAATATTGATGTTGCCTATCCTACAGATTCTCTTCCGAACACTGCATTTGTGATTAACAAATACATTCCCTCCGCAGTGATTTCCGAAAGCAGAAACATGTATGAGCTCCCCTTGGCAAATTTCAATAACGCTATTTACAATGATGTCTGCACATTGGAAGGAAGAAACTCCTCTGCTCCGCTGATCGTTGCCCCGATGGGAACAACACTGACCTATCAGGCATCGTTTGTTTTGTGCGGAACGGTTACCGCCAACTCCGGTGTTTACAAGTTTAAGTTCGTCATCGATATGGATGAACCGATTACTTCCTGCCATTGCACCAGCTTTATGCTTCCTGAAATTTGTCTGCCTCGTATCAATTGCTTCGAGGATCCCAGACTGCTGGTCGGCTTTTGCTATGACTGCCAGCTGGTTGCTCCTAACATTGATATCAACAGCGATAATCAATTAGTATTCACTTCAGCACTGATGATTTCTCCTACCATGAATGCGGAAACCGTCGTGGATAAAAAAGTGATCCTCAATGTGAGGAAAATCTGCTAAGCTGTGCTTTTAACATAGAAGATAAAAAAGCCCGGGAATTCAACGGATTTGAAGTGATAAAATAATGGTAGACACGAAAGTGCCTACCATTATTTTTATGCTATTATAGACATGGAGGTGGAAATATGGCTGGTAAATACACTATACGAAGCAAAGAAGAAAAGTTAGCTATTGTAAAGAGAAATTTAGCCGGAGAAACTTCATGGTCGCTCGAAAGAGAAACAGGTATGCGGGCATCGGTTAATACAAGAGTGGACCGCAAAGTATCTTGCAGAAGGTGAAGCCGGGCTGGAAGTTAAGAAGAAACCTGGTAATCCTTTATCGAGATACGAGCGCCGGAAGGAACTGACCTATGAGGAGCAGCTGCAGTATCAGATCGAGCTGCTGAAGCGAGAGCTGGTTAAGAAAGAGGCGGAGGTACTTCGCTTAAAAAAACGGAACGAACGAAAAGGGGGCGATGCCCGAAAAAGATGATCCAAGAGATGTATGCTGAGATTCAAAAGCAGACAGACAAACACTCTGTCAGCGAACTGTGTGAAATCTACGGTGTTTCCCGCAGCGGTTACTACAAGTGGGTGAAACGAGCAGGACAGTTAAACCGGTATGAGAAAACACATAAGATACTGGATAGCTATGTCCTGGACATCCATTCCCACCATCCAATGATGGGATACCGCCAGATCAGGGACAAGCTGTGCCTTGAATTCGGTTGGATTGTCAGTGATCCTACTGTTTGGAAGTCAATGAAGCGGCTGGAAATCCACGGATACACCAGGCGCAGGAAAGCTGCGGCCACAGGAACCAACTTAGAGCACATCCGCTATTCCAACGTACGGAACAGAAAATTCAAAGCAGAGCAGCCCATGCAGAAGATTGTAACGGATGTTACCTACATCAAACATAACGGCAAGTGGTATTATCTTGCAGGCTATTTGGATCTGTTCAACAACGAGATTGTGGAATGGGAACTCAGCGATACCTTTGACAATTTCCTCGTTATGAAGCCCGCAGAACGCCTTCTGAAAAGAAAAATGAGCACCGAACACCA
>CAKRUL010000033.1 GCA_934403665.1 uncultured Clostridia bacterium
TACCCCAATCAGATCTTACAGATTCCGGTAATGGACAGTACCGTTTCTTCCTATGAACAGCAAGTCATTGACCTGGTCAACGAGATCCGGCAAAAGAACGGATTGAAGCCCTTGAAGGCAAATTGGGAGCTCTCCCGTGTCGCGCGCTACAAATCCCAGGATATGTATGATAACCGTTATTTTTCGCACAACAGCCCGATCTACGGCACTCCGTTTCAAATGATGAAGAATTTTGGAATTTCTTACCGCAGTGCGGCAGAAAACATTGCAAAAGGGCAACGCACACCGCAGGAAGTCGTGAATGCCTGGATGAATTCAAGCGGACACCGCGCCAACATTTTAAATGCATCCTATACACAAATAGGGGTCGGTTATGTTGCAACCGGAAACTATTGGACGCAAATGTTTATCGGCTGAATATTTTTCTCTCAAACAACGCCCGGACATCCGGGCATACATAAAAACGTCCCAAGTCATTCTATGTCAAGCTGTCAGTGGCAGGTCTGTTCAAACAAAGTCGCTCAGAATATAATTGGAAATTTCAAATCCTTTTTTCGTCAAAGCATACCCCTTCCCGGTTCGCAGTAAATGTCCGGATTTCAGATATTTTTCCAGCAGATTCCCATATCGTTTTTCAAAATCAATGCCGAACCGTTTCCGCAAGGATTCGGTATCAATTCCCTCCATCAGCCGCATTCCGGTAATAATCGCGTCCTGGAACAATTCCTCTTCGGTCTCCCTCTGCGATTGGATGACCGGCTTATCCCCCCGGGAAAGAAGCTGCATATATTCCTTATAATCTGAAGTATTTGCATACCGCCGTCCTCTGAAAAAAGAATGTGCCGCCAATCCAAATCCGATAAAATTCTCCATACGCCAATATTTCAAATTGTGTCGGCACGCAAACCCCTTCTTCGCAAAATTGGAAATTTCATACGGAAAATAGCCGCTTGTGCTTAGATAGGATTGCAAATGCTCATACATCCAGCGCTCGGTTTCCTCCTCCGGAAGCTTTAAATCCGTTCTCTCAAAAAACGGAGTTCCTTCCTCCAAAATCAGAGAATAGGCCGAGATATGTTCCGGTTGCAAATCGCATACCGTCTCCAGCGTCTGATGAAAACTTTTCGCTGTCTGCAAAGGAATTCCAAACATGATATCCACATTGATATTCGCAAAACCGGCCTTTCTTGCGGCCGCATAATTATTCCGAAAATCTTCGGCGGAATGCAGTCTTCCAAGCGCTTTGAGTTCCCTGTCCTCTGCCGATTGCAGACCAATGCTCAAACGATTGATCCCGGCTTGCCGATAAATCAGAAGGTTTTCCTCTGTCAGAGTAGCCGGGTTTGCCTCCAGCGTAATTTCGGCATTTTCAGCGATATTATATTTTCGGAGTTGATCCATCAAATGAAAAATATGCGCAGGAGCAACGGCAGAAGGGGTTCCTCCGCCGAAAAAGATGGTGTCAATGCTGCATTCCGAAAGCGTTTCTTCGTACAACGCAATCTCCCGACGCAAAAAGGCAAAATAATCGTCCTCCCTTGAAAAATCCGAAAACGAAACAAAGTCGCAGTATTGACATTTTCTGCGACAAAACGGGATATGAAGATAGATTCCACAGCGTTCCATTGCTTCCTCCAATCAAAAAGGCAGGCACAGTGCCTGCCTCAGACTGCCGATGTTTCAAATACTACAGCTTCAACACAGACATAAAAGCTTCCTGCGGCACTTCTACAGAGCCCACCTGACGCATCCGCTTTTTGCCCTCTTTCTGTTTTTCCAAAAGCTTTTTCTTACGGGTAATATCACCGCCGTAACATTTCGCCAGCACGTCTTTCCGCAGTGCACGGACGGTTTCTCTTGCAATCACTTTGTTTCCGATTGCCGCCTGAATCGGTATTTCAAACAGCTGTCTCGGAATCACTTCCTTCAGTTTTTCTGCAATTTTTCTTCCTCTGGCATAGGCTTTTTCCTCATGCACAATAAAGGAAAGAGCATCCACAATATCGCCGTTTAACAGAATATCAAGCTTCACTAATTTGGAACGTCTGTAACCGCACAGCTCATAATCAAAAGAAGCATACCCCTTCGTTCGGGATTTCAGTGCATCAAAAAAGTCATAAATGATTTCATTCAGAGGCATTTCATAGTAGAGCTGGGTTCTGGTTTCATCCAAATACTTCATATCCAGATAAGTTCCCCGTCTGTCCTGGCAAAGTTCCATCAAATTTCCCACATACTCTGTCGGCGTCATGATGGTCGCTTGGACCATCGGCTCCTCCATATAGTCGATTTCCGTAGGATTGGGGAGCATGGTCGGATTGTCGATTTCCAGGAAAGTTCCATCCGTTTTCATCACACGGTAAATAACGCTCGGCGCAGTTGTGATGATATCCAAATGATACTCCCGTTCAATGCGCTCCTGAATAATCTCCATGTGAAGAAGCCCCAAAAAACCGCAACGGAAACCAAAGCCCAAGGCAATGGAGGTCTCTGCTTCAAATACCAAAGAGGCATCGTTCAGCTGGAGCTTTTCCAGTGCGTCTCTCAAATCATTGTATTTTGCACCGTCCACCGGATAAATTCCGGAAAACACCATGGGATTGACCTTCTTATAACCGGGTAAGGGTTCCTCGGCAGGCTGTTCCGCATTCGTGACGGTATCCCCCACCTGGGTTTCCGACACATTCTTGATGCTGGCCGCAATAAAGCCGACTTCTCCCGCCTGCAGTCTGTTGCTGACCGTCATGCCCTTGGGATTCAAATACCCGATTTCTGTCACCAGAAATTCCGCATTTTTGTGCATCATTCGTATGGTCATACCGGGCTTCAATACGCCGTCTACCACGCGCACATAAACGATAACCCCTTTATAGGCATCGTAATATGAATCAAAAATCAAGGCCTTTAACGGCTTATTGACATCGCCGCCGGGAGCCGGCACTTTCTTCACAATCTGCTCCAGAACTTCCTCAATTCCCTGTCCCAATTTTGCGGAAATCAAGGGAGCATCCTGCGCTTCAATGCCAATGATGTCCTCTATCTCTTGCTTCACATGTTCCGGACGGGCGCTTGGCAGATCAATTTTATTAATCACCGGCACAATTTCCAAATCATGTTCAATCGCCAGATAAGTGTTTGCCAAGGTCTGCGCCTCTATCCCCTGCGCGGCATCCACTACAAGAATTGCACCTTCACAGGCGGCAAGGCTCCGAGATACTTCATAGTTGAAATCCACATGTCCTGGAGTATCAATAAGATTTAAAATATATTCTTCGCCATCCTGCGCCTGATATCCCAAACGAACGGCACGCGCCTTAATCGTAATGCCCCGTTCTCTTTCCAAATCCATATTATCCAGAAGTTGTTCCTCCATCTCCCTCTGGGTCACTACACCGGTCTTTTCCAACAGCCGATCGGCAAGTGTAGATTTTCCGTGATCAATATGTGCAATAATTGAAAAATTTCTGATATTTTTTTGTTTATCCTGCATGTTTCATCTCTCCGCTATCTTTTCGCTATTATATTAATTATATCAAAAACACGGAACAAAGTAAATACTTAAGCTTAGAAAGTATACAGTCGTCATTTTGTTAGTGTACAATATATATTGGACACTAACATGTACCATAACAACTTTTTTCATTAATGTTATTGTGTTTTTACATAATAGGGTGTATAATATATAAAACAATATAGATGGGAGCTTGTGTTACAGGCTGAGAGGAAGGTGTGACCTTCGACCGAGAACCTGATTTGGATAATGCCAACGTAGGGATGCCCAATGCAAAAAATTGGGAACAACGAAGCACATTGGAAGTTACCGAATCGGTAACTTCTTTTTTTGTTATATTGGGGGTGAAAAGATTATATCCGAAGAGATCGGACGGATAGAAGGGGAGCTCCTTGTATCTTGTAATTTTGCGATGGGAACCCGTGTTTCGGGGTGAGAGGAGAAAATTCATTCTCGACCGCACCAAGGCATTTGCCTTGTATCATAACAAGAAAAGAGGAATTTTATATGGCTAATTCATCGAAGCTTTTAAAAATGATAGTGCTTTCCATGCTGGTGGCACTTGGTGTAGTAATATCCCCCATTCTTCGGGTAGAAGGAATGTGTCCGATGGCTCATTTTATTAATATTGTTTGTGCTGTGTTTCTGGGACCTTGGTACTCGCTGTTATGTGCTACGCTTATCGGTGTGATTCGTATGACGACAATGGGAATCCCCCCATTAGCTTTGACGGGAGCAATATTCGGTGCTTTTTTGTCGGGTGTATTTTACCGATTATCAAAAGGTAAAATCATATGTGCTGTTCTTGGAGAAATCATAGGAACAGGCATTATTGGTGCATTGGTTTCGTACCCGGTTATGCGTTTTCTTTGCGGAAAGCAAGGAATCAGTTGGACATTTTACATTCCGTCCTTTATTTGCGGAACGCTTATCGGTGGCAGCATAGCATATGTTTTTCTACGCAAATTTGCTGATAACGGAATGCTTGTTCAAATACAAAATAAGCTATCTTCCAAAAGCTATCAGGATAAAAGCACCTTACTTTCAAACACGGCAACCATTGCTGCGTTTGGTGCAATCCTTTTTGTTATCATTGAAATTTCTTCGGATCTCTTTAAACTGGCATCACCAATATTTGATGTTCTGCCATACATTGCGCTTATCGTATGTGCTGTGACAGCGATCCTATATTATATTACAAAGAAGGCGAAAAAAATTGATTCATAAAATTTGTGACATTCAGAATACCCTAATAAACAAAAAACCCCTTATTCACTGTATCACAAATCCAATATCGATCAACCAATGTGCAAATGCAATTCTCGCGGTTGGAGCAAGACCGATTATGGCTGAACATCCAAAAGAAGTTGCAGAAATAACCGAAACGTCAAACGGCTTGATGTTAAATATCGGAAATATCACAGATGTAAGAATAGCGTCAATGATGATTTCACTAAAAGCAGCTCAGGAAAAGGCGATCCCGAGTGTTTTAGATGTTGTTGGAATAGCCTGCTCTCACTTTAGAAGAGAGTATGTTTTTGAATTGCTAAAAAAATATCATATACAGATGATAAAAGGTAACTATTCGGAAATAATGGCTTTGCACGATCAAACATACTATTCACCGGGTGTTGATTCTCAAACAACACTTGATTGGAATACCGTTGTGCAATCGTCAATAGATCTTGCAGTGAAATATAAAACTGTTATTCTCGCAACAGGAAAAACAGACATTGTGACAGACGGTAACAAAATGGTATTTGTCTATAACGGAACTCCACAGCTTGCCACTGTTACGGGTACAGGCTGTATGCTGGGAGCATTATGTTCCACGTTTGCATCTGTGACCGATCCGTTGCAGGCAGCCATCTCTGCCTGCGCTACCTTTGGAATATGCGGACAACTCGCCGAAACCGATAAAGGCAGCGGTAGCTTTATGGTAAACTTAACGGATCAGCTCTCGACCATTCAAGCGGAAAAAATATTAAAATACTTAAATTTGGAGGAAAAACAAATTGAAAAATTTTAATACAAATCTCTATTTTATCACGGACAGTACAACCTTTTCAGAAGACGAATTTCTTCATCGTGTAGAAGAAGGAATCATGGGTGGTGCAACCATACTTCAGCTTCGCGAAAAAGAGAAATCAACAAGAGAGTACATAGAGCTTGCAGAAAAAGTACATGCCATTACAAAACGATATCATGTACCGCTTATTATTGATGACCGAGTGGATGTGGCACTTGCCATAGATGCGGAGGGTGTTCATGTGGGAACGAGCGATATGCCCGTTGCTATTGCAAGAAAACTGATTGGTAAAGATAAAATTTTGGGAGCAACGGCAAAAACCGTAGCCAGAGCAAAGGAATCTTTTGAACAAGGCGCAGACTATCTTGGGGTAGGTGCTATTTATCCTACCACAACAAAAGTAAAAACTGTGCTGACTTCAACTGATACGCTGCGTGATATTTGTTATGCAGTGCCGATTCCTGTCAACGCGATTGGTGGACTGAATCAAGAGAATATTGATGTGCTTGCAGGCATCCCGATTGCAGGCATTTGTGCGGTATCTGCCATCATGAAAGCAGAGAATCCTAAAATGGCGGCAGAACAATTGAAAGCAAGGGCGAAAGAGCTCGGATTATGCTAAGAGGGAACGCTTTTGGTTTCGTTGCAGACGCTTCTGACGACCTTGTACCGATGTTGAATGCGGCGAGGATCAGCCTTTGAAAAAGCAATGAAATCGTTACAAACTGAAAATTTTCGGAAGTTCGTCTTGACCGAATCAGTCAAAGACTTCAAGCGGTATGCCGGGGGCACCACCTTATACCGCTATATAAAACGATGCTGAACAAAGAAAGGAGTAATCGTATGAAAATGAAAACAGCATTGACTATTGCAGGAAGTGATTGCAGTGGAGGCGCCGGTATTCAAGCAGATATCAAAACGATGACAATGAATGGTGTTTATGCGATGAGTGTCATTACAGCACTGACCGCACAAAACACAACCGGCGTAATATCAATTTTAGAATCCACATCGGAATTCTTGGAAGATCAGATTGATGCAGTATTCCAAGATATAAGACCGGATGCCGTTAAGATAGGTATGGTATCTTCCGGGCAACTGATCCGTGTCATTTCTGAAAAATTGAAGGCATATAATGCAACAAATCTTGTAGTTGACCCTGTAATGGTTGCGACCAGCGGAGCAAAACTGATCAGTGATGAAGCAATTGTCTCTCTAAAAGAAAATCTGCTTCCGATTGCCACTGTTGTTACACCGAATATTCCGGAAGCGGAGGTTCTTGCCGATATCAGAATCACCACTGAGGATGATATGGAGCTTGCCGCAAAGAAAATTTTTACAAAGTACGGCTGTGCCGTTCTTTGCAAAGGCGGCCATAAAATAAATGATGCTAACGATTTGTTATACAGCGATAACGGTCCTTTATGGTTCAAGGGAAAGAAAATCGATAATCCTAACACACATGGAACGGGTTGTACCCTTTCCAGTGCAATAGCAGCAAATTTCGCCAATGGCGACACGCTCGAAAATGCGGTGAAAAATGCAAAGTGTTACATATCCGACGCTCTTGCCGCAATGCTTGACCTTGGCAAGGGCAGCGGACCGTTAGCACATAATTTTATGATGATAAAGGAGAAATAAAAAAATGAGTAGTAAAGAAAAACAGAAATTTGACGGATATGCAAGTCAGTATGATGAGTGGTTTATAATAAATGAAAATTTATTTCAAAGCGAACTAAGACTTTTTAAGAAAGTGCTTGGTGATATTAGCGGCAAGAAACTGCTGTCGGTCGGCTGTGGAAGCGGACTTTTTGAGAGTTATGTTGATTGCTCGAATATCGAAGGAATAGAGCCCTCGGAGGATATGGGAAAAATTGCCGAAAAACGCGGCGTTAACATTATAAAATACGGCATCATTGAGGATATTGATTTACCGTGTAACACTTATGATATCATATACTTTAACGGAAGTTCAAGTTATATGGAACAGCTTTCGCCTGTTTACAAGAAATGTCTTTCTGCTCTTAAAGATCATGGAAAGCTGATTCTTCTTGATGTTCCTAAGGAAAGTGCATTCGGATTTATGTATTTGTTAGGAAAAAGTCTCAATACATACAATCACGAATTTTTAAACGGTGCGATGCCTGCACTCCCCTACCCTCTTGCATTAGCTTCCTCAGGTGTGTGGCATACAACAGAAGAAAAAATTGAAGTGTTAAAAAAACTTGGAATCAAAAACTTCGCTTTTTATCAGACACTTGTTAAAAATCCGATGTATACTAACGAGGAACCGGAGGAAGTTACGGAGGGATACAAGAGTGGAGGATATGTTGCAATCGTTGCAACAAAATAAGAGGATTGTTTTATGAAACTTTCAGATTTACTTTTTTCAGAAGCGGAACCATTATGGATAAAAGCAGCCAATAAAAAATTTTTGATTGCAATGGCTAATGGCACTTTAGACAAAAGCAGGTATCGCAATTATATGCTTCAGGATTACTTTTATCTAAAGGATTATATTGAGATTTTAAAGCAAATTGTAACACTTGCGCAAGATTTGCCATTAATGGATTTTCTTAAAAAAATAGCAGAAGAAACGGAAAAGGAATTATACCGTGTTCATATTCCTGAAATGAAGAAAATTGGCATAGGAAAATCAGATATGGAAAGAGGCATAAGAAGTCAGATTGTTACCAACTACATCAATTATTTTCATCAAAAAATTGACGAGGGCGGACTTACGTCCGGATTAACTGCATTGCTTCAATGTTCCTGGAATTATGCATATATAGCACAAACTATTTCTGAAAGATATCCTTGTGAATTGTCACAATCGGTATATAAGAGCTGGTTCGATGCTTATACCTGTAAAGAATATGTAGAGACAAATCAGCTTTGGATCCATGTGTTAGATCAATATACGTCGGGTATTCGTTTTGAAGAGGCGAATCAACTGTGCCAAATTTTCAAAAGTTGTGCTTGTTTTGAAAATATGTTTTGGGACTATTTATACGAACAATGATCTGTTCCGGACGAAAAGGTGGATTTTTTAATGGCGTGTTACACTTTTCCTGATACGCAAATCTTCTTACGCTGTATGCTGATTAGGATGACGGTGT
>CAKRUL010000034.1 GCA_934403665.1 uncultured Clostridia bacterium
TCGGTATTAAAATGATGAGTGGTTTTTAATACTAATATTTGATAAATGAGTATTCGCTGCTTCTGACAACCAGCGAGTTGTTATTCCAGCGCACAAAAAATCCCTCCAAACATTTCAAACAACATTTGAGGGAGTTGCATTTAAGCATAGCAAAGCGGCTCACTCAAATACTGTTTTTTTATTTGGTGAGCTTGACAATATAAGATAATAAGCCGATAATCTGCATTAAAACAAGTTATCGGCTCTGCGTCTTTACAGTCAATTAAGCTCCTGCGTCTGGCTCTTTTATTACTTCCATATTAAATTGTTTAGCATTTACTAATGTTTCGTTTTTACATTTAGGACAAAACAAAGGAAAATTTTTTATTTCTGTATTTTCATAAAGTTTCGTCCGCGTTTTATTATTGCATATCGGGCATAATAGCCATTTATTTTCTTGCATATATTTTCACCACATATCAATATTGCCTATTATTTCAAATTCTTATTAAAGAATATTTCCAATTTATCAAACGGAATTTTGTCCTTTTTATCATACAAATCTGTGTGAACGGTGTCAGGTAGGATTAAAAGCTCCTTATTATCGCCTGTAAGATTTGCGAAAGCATCACGGCTGAAATAGCAGGAGTGCGCCTTTTCGCCGTGTATCATTAAAACTGCACTGCGTATTTCATCGCTGTACTGCAAAATAGGCATATTGATAAACGAAAGTGAAGAAGTGGTATTCCAGCCGTCATTTGAATTTAAGGAACGCTCCGTATAACCTCTTTCGGTTTTGTAGTAATCGTAATAGTCCTTTACAAAAAACGGCGCATCATCAGGAAGCCGGTCAGCAACACCGCCGGATCTTTGATATGTTCCGCTTTTGTAATCCAATGTACGCTGTGCGTTTAGAGCCTTTTTCATTTCATATCTAGCATCGATGCTGTCCGCTTCGTCAAAGTATCCTTTTGCATTTACTCGTGTCATATCGTACATAGTTGACGCAACTGTCGCCTTAATTCTTGTATCCATAGCGGCGGCGTTAAGAGCCATACCACCAAAACCGCATATGCCGATTGTGCCTATTTTTTCTGCGTCTACATTATCCTGAACAGACAGAAAATCTACTGCGGCGGAAAAATCCTCAGTGTTAATATCGGGCGAGGCGACATTTCTTACATTTCCTCCGCTTTCGCCGATAAACGACGGGTCAAATGCGAGCGTGATAAAACCTCTTGAAGCCATTTCGTCAGCATACAGACCTGCCGCCTGTTCCTTAACTGCGCCGAACGGTCCGGCTACCGCTATTGCAGACAATTTAGCATTTACATTTTGAGGAATATACAAATCGCCGCAGAGCTCTATTCCGTAACGATTATGAAATTTAACCTTTTTTCTTTTTACATTTTCATTCAACTTAAAGCTATATCCCTCATATTTTGATTTCACAATAAAATCCTCCTTAAATCATTTCTTTTTCCCATTCCCGCAATGTGGAAACACCCGTGTTATTACCAAGCAGTTCAAGCGTTTGAATTTCATCGGCGGTTAGAACTATATTTATAGCTTCCGCAGCTTCTTCGACTTGTTTTGTTTTCGTTACTCCGATAATCGGTAAAGTTCCTTTTGCAATCGCCCAAGCTGTGGCAATCTGTGCCGGTGTTGCATTATATCTTTTGCCGATTTTTCTCATTACATCTACAAGTGTTTCTAACTCACCGAGTGAGGAATTATACGAAACAGCTCGTTCGCTGCCATCGGGGAATGGATGAACAGTATTATAAAATCCCGTCAAGGCGCCTTGCTCCAATACCATATAAGAGAAAAATATAATCTCGTTTTCTTTGCAATATTCCAAAATTCCCGTATGTTCGGAAGAACGGTGTAATAAACTGTAATGGTTTTGCACTGCCGATATTTTTAAGCCCTCTTTTGCAAGGATTTCGTTGGCTTTCTTGATTTCATCAAGATTATGATTTGATACTCCGATTGATTTTATCTGTCCGCTTTTGGCAAGCGGAATAAGTTTCGGCGTCCATTTCTCAACATCGAAAGGGTTATGCACCCAATATATATCAATATAATCTGTGTGCAAACGCTCCTTGCTGCCGTCTATCATAATTTGCATAGCGTCGTTTGTTTCATCGGCAATCTGAGGTGTAAACTTTGTGGAAATAATTAAATTTTCCCGCATTGTATCTTTCATACATTCTCCAAGTATAGTTTCGGACGCTCCCATACCATACACATATGCTGTGTCCCACAAAGTCAAGCCTTTTGATACGGCAGTATCAAATACAGGCTTTAAGTCGTTTTCTTCAAGATGATTTCCAAATACTTTGTCGCCGCCGACAGCACCGCTGCCCCACGACCACGCACCAAGTGCAATTTTAGGTAAATTATTCATAACTGTTTCCTTTCTGTCTAAAAATCTTTTTCCGATATTTCATTGGTAGCTTCCAGCTTAAATATCACGGGTCTAAAACCGTCATTGCAACAGCTGATAGCAACTCCGGGTTCATTTGTCCAGTCATTATAGAAAAATCCTTCCATACCTCCACCGTTAGCAAGAGCAAATACATACTGGTAGATTGACCTCCATGCACCGTCACAAAAATTTTCAGGTTTTGTGCGATCTGCGTAGAATGCCTGTCCCTCTCTCATAAGAGAACAAGGTGCAAGTCCTTCTATTCCGTATTTTTTCGCAAGGTCTGTATTAAATGTTGTTTTAAGAACGGTTATTTTTACTTTCTTCATCTTTTATCCTGCCTTATAAAATTAGTCCAATTATCACTCTCGGCATCGGGAACTTCAACACCTTGATGTCTGCTCGCTTCAACACATTTCAAAAACCACGCCATATTGCGTCCGAGATTTCTCATTGTCTGCATACCCTCACTATCCTGTCTGACTTCATCGGGTGTATTGCCGTGCACCATATTCCAATAGGTAGATGTGATAATCGGCATTTGCTGGATACCGAAGTATTTATTCAGCGTATCAAGCGAAGCAGTTGTGCCTCCGCGTCTTGCCGATGTAATTACCGCACTGGGTTTGTGTGTAAAATTTTCACCGCCTGCACAAAACATTCTGTCCAAAAGCGATTGTATCTGACCGCTTGGGTGTGCAAAATATACGGGAGTTCCAAATATAAATCCGTCGGCTTCTTTTGCCTTGTCAATCCATTCATTTACCGTATCGTCATTAAACACACAATGACCTTTGCCAACACAACCGCCGCAGCCTATACAATCCCGAATGGACTTGCCGCCCATTTGAAGTATCTCTGTTTCTATCCCCTCATCATTAAGAATTTTTGCGATTTCCGATAATGCTGTATAAGTGCATCCGTTTTTTCTTGTGCTACCATTTATCATTATAACTTTCATTTTTTACATTCTCCTTTTAGATTTTTCGTATTATTGTTGCAGGTACGCCCGCAACAATGACATTCGGCGGTATATCTTTTGTTACAACCGCACCGGCGGCTATAATTGAATTTTCACCGATTGTCACTCCCTGCGTAACGACCACGCCTGCTCCAATCCAAACATTTTTACAAATGTGAATAGATTTTGAATAGACATCACGTCTGCGACTCGGATTTATACAATGATTTATAGTTATCAGCTTAACACACGGAGCGATTAAAGCATTATCATCAATAATAATTCCGCCCCTGTCCATAAAAGTACAATTCTGATTTATAAACACATTTTTCCCAACTTTTATGTTCCTTCCAAAATCTGTATAAAACGGCGGCAACAATTCAAATGATATGTCAACTTCATTTCCTGTCAGTTTTGAAAAAATTTCCCTGACTTCATTTTTGTTATGATAGTGCGAGTTTAATTCGACAAGTATTTTTTGTGCATTGTCAATTACCGCCTGTATTTTTGGAAATTCTTTATCAAAAATTGAAATAGGCTCTCCCGATAAATCTCTTTCAAAAATATTCATATTCACACCCTGTATCAATACCAATCGTGCTTTTCGTTTCTGTCGAGAGCATTGATTTTTTCCATTTCTTCATCTGTCAGAGAAAACTCATACAATTCGGTATTTTCTTTGATATGTGCAGGATTGCTTGAGCCGGGTATGACTGCTACACCCTTTTGAAGATTCCACCTTAAAATAATCTGCGCCGATGATACGCTATGTGCAGCCGCTATTTCTGATATTACCGTATCGTTCAACAACTCTGCTGTGTGACCTCTACCGCCGAGTGGATACCAGCCTTGAACTACAATACCCAAATCTTGAATATAGGGAATAACATCATTCTCTTGATAGTAAGGGTGTATTTCGTTCTGCACCAAAGCCGGAGTTATGTTTATCTGCGGCAGAAATTTGTCTAATTCTTTTACATACCAATTTGACAATCCGATAGAATGAACTTTACCATTCTTTACAAACTGCTCCATAGCTTTATATGCTTTCACATCATTACTGTCTGGGTGATGCAGTAACATCATATCCACACATCCGATATTCAGCCGATCCAAACACGCCTGTATTGATTGCTCCGGGTTTGCCATTTCACTGCCGGGGTAGAGTTTTGTGGTGACGAAAACATCTTCTCTCTTGACAATTCCCTCATCTATTGCTTCACGAATTGCTTGACCGACTTCTTGTTCGTTACCATAAGCCGAAGCAGTATCAATTAACCGCACCCCGCTTGCAAGGGCAGATTTTACAGCACTGATACAAGTATCACCGTGCAAGCTGTATGTTCCCAAACCGTTAATCGGCATTTCATAACCGCTGTTGAGCGTAACGCTCTTTGTTTCAAAATTAAACATAGGTTTACCTCCAACTGTTATACTTTGTGATAAAGGGCGTATTGTTTTCCTATCCCACAAAAACATCTTAACCATATCTGCATTTTTAACCCCGTCTGAAATATCCGCTGTAATGATGCTGCCTTTATATATCTTTACATCAGATACTGACTTGTTTTTATAAAAGGCAATAATGAGCATGCTGTTTTCGGGGGCTTCTGTAACTGTTACTACATTATTTTGAACTGCCATTTTAGTGTCTGCCGCATATGCACTAATCGAAAGCATAATAGCAAAAACAACAACTGTTAAAATTGATAATATTTTTCTCATTCTAAAATCCTCCTCACTGTTTTGCTATCCAATTTTTGATTTCATTTTCACTTGTCTGTCCCGTTCCTCTTAAACCGTCTTTTACTTCACTGTCGGGACAATATTGTCTGATTGCACTTACCGAGCCGGAAATGCCTGTGCTATGCGAGGAACAAAACGGCATAATTGTTTTGCCGGATAAATCGTATGTGTCAATAAAGGTATTGATAATTTTCGGCATTGTTCCCCACCAAATAGGATAGCCGAGATATACTGTATCATACTGTGCCAAATCTATCGTATCATCCGCAATTTCAGGGCGCGCATTACTGTCGTTTTGTTCTCTGTTCGCTCGGCTGTTATTATTGTTATAGTTAATATCATCATCTGTATAAGGTACAGCCGCTTTAATTTCGTATATATCCGAATTTGTTATTTCTGCAATATTTTTAGCAAACGATTTTGTTGTTCCTGTTTGCGAGAAATATACAACGATTGATTTACTCATATTATCCTCTTTGTTGGTATCTGCAACTTTATCCGTAGGAGTATTATTCTGTGCCTGATTAGCTTTTTTAATTGTTATTGTCTGACTTGCTCCATTCCATTCAACATCATATCCGAAGTTTTCCGCAATAAAACGAACAGGAAGCATTGTTCTGCCATTGAGTATCATCGGCTGTGTATCAAGATTTTGCCTTTCCTCGTTCAGATATGCAATATTGCTGCCTATTGTAAAAAGAATTACAGTATCACCCTTTGCAAGTGCTGTTGTCTGACTTTCTTCCTCCCAAGCGACGCTTGCACCCATCGCCTCCGCAGCGGCTCGAATCGGCGTGAGAGTGCGTTCATCTCTTATTACGGGCGTTGTAGAGCGCCCCTCGTCAATTTCTTTTTCCGTACTGTCTACCGTCATAATAGGATTATCAATTTGCATAATAATCCGCTGCGCTTCTGTTTTTGAGTTGATTTCTGCCGGAGCAGCACTGCAACCTGTTATGGTCATTACCAATACTAACAGTGTTGTAAATAGAGATGTAATTTTTTTCATTTTCTTATTCTCCTTGATCATTTCATTTCAACAGCTAAATTCAAGTCGTTTATCCAAGACAACACGCTATTACCAGAAGCCGATGACGAAAATCTTGTGCCTGCTTTCCATATTACATTACTACCTTTGCAAATGCTATGTAAGTTAGTTGCACTGCTTCCGACACCGCTACTGTGAGAGGTGCAGAACGGCACGATTGTTTTTTCGCTAAAATCATAACTTTCCAAAAATGTGTAGATTATCTTAGGTGCTTGACCGTGCCATATCGGATAACCTAAAAATATCGTGTCATAATCTTCAATATTAGATATTGAGTTTGCAATTTCGGGACGCGAAGTCGGGTCGTTTTGTTCCTTGTCTGCCCGACTGCCTGTATAATATTTCAAATCATCTGCTGTGTATGGAACTGCCGCTTCAATCTTATATTTATCAGCTTCAACCGAATCGAGAATATAACTTGCAATTTTCTCCGTAGTATTTGTGCAGGAAAAATATACTACCAGCGTTTTGTTCCTATGCGTCGGCGTAGTTGATAATTGTGAAATCAGACTGCTAATATTAGAGCATAACGGCCGGAGAGTTTTCATATCCCACAAAAATACTTTTATCACAGTTGCGTTATTCAAACTATCACTCATATCATTTTTGAAATCTGCTGTAATAGTATCTTTCCCATTATACATTTTGACATCAAGCAATGTTTTTTCATTATAAAGCGCAGTAATCAGTGTACTATCAGTCGGAACATTGCGAGCTGTAATACTATCGCTTGTTGCTGTTAAAGTTGCATTAGCATTTGCGAAAACAGATTGAACTCCCGTTATCAGTACAACAAAACCAAGAATTATACAAATTATTTTCTTTAACATTCTCATCGCCTCTGCCCAAACTTGTATTTATCACTTTCTTGTGTCTATATTCTCATTATAATATTGCAACAACAAAATGTCAAATACTTATATTAAATATTATAATATGCTTGACAGGCATATTGTAATATGCTATCATATATGTATAAACAGGAGGCGAACGCTATGGAAATTCGTGTGTTAAAATACTTCCTTGCAGTAGCAAGAGAATTAAGTATTTCAGCGGCAGCTGACACCTTACATATTACACAGCCCACTTTATCACGCCAGCTTATGGATTTAGAAGAAGAACTCGGAACACAGCTTATCATACGAAGCAGTAAAAAACTTTCTTTGACTGCTGACGGCATGCGATTGAAGAAACGAGCCGAAGACATTGTAACCCTTGCTGATAAAACAAAAGCTGAATTTTTATCTGATAACAGTTTAATAAACGGCGATATTTATATTGGTGGCGGAGAAACAGACGCAATGCGTCTAATTGCACGAATTGCGTCTGAAATACACTCGGAATACCCCGATATTCGCTATCACCTTTATAGCGGCGACAGCGATGATATAGCAGATAAACTTGATAAAGGGCTTCTTGATTTTGGTGTTTTTGTAGAGCCGGCCGATTTGACAAAATATGAATATCTAAGACTTCCTGCGGTTGATACTTGGGGAATTCTTATGAGATGTGACAGTCATCTTGCCGGTAAAGATTATATTGAAGAAAAAGACTTATGGAATATACCGCTTATAGTCTCTCGACAGACCTTGTTAAGTCGAGATATGCCAAAATGGATAAAAAAGGATTTTGAAAATCTTAACATAGTTTCCACCTATAATTTGCTGTACAATGCTTCGCTTATGGCAGATGAGGGATTGGGTTATGTTTTGTGTCTTGATAAAATAATACGAACAAATGAAAAAAAGACGCTTTGTTTCAGACCACTCAAATCTGAAATGTCAGTACATCTTGATATTGTATGGAAAAAATATCAGATGTTTTCAAAAGCAGCAGAACTATTTTTGAAAACACTACAAGAAAAAATATAATATACCGACAACATTTTTGATGTATTTATGTAATGGAGTTGATATATCACATCATTTATGAAATAAGCATTGAGGTGTAAAATGTATATAGGTGATTTGATATGTCAAAAGATAGACAGCGTTATGATTTCAAAGCGTTAGGGCAAGCGATAAAAGCGGCAAGGACAACCGCCGGAATGACAAGGGAACAATTAGGCGAAAAGCTGCACCTTGCACCCCGTTATATCGTATCAATAGAGAACGAGGGACAACATCCAAGTTTGCAAATATTTTACGAGCTTGTGACATATTTTAATATATCGGTGGATCAATTCTTTTTTGAAAGCAAGCCGGAGCGTTCCACGCTTCGCCGACAGATAGACGGACTTATAGACAGTATTTCTGAAAATGACTTGCCGATTATTGAAGCTACTGCAAGAGGAATCATAGAAACAAGAACGGGAACGGAGGAATAATGACCTCCGTTTTTGCTTTATATATGCCGTAAAAGCGATAATGTTTTTACGGTTTTTTCTTTTTGTTTGGCAATTTAAGCGTCTTTTCCGTAGTAGTGGTATAGAGGGAAAAACTTGCGTTTTAAGAGGATAGCAAGCAAAGCGAGTGTAGCCACACTCACG
>CAKRUL010000035.1 GCA_934403665.1 uncultured Clostridia bacterium
ATATTTCCGATTGCATGATACAAAAATTCAACGGTATATCCGTATCCCTGCTGTCCAAACCCGCCAAAACAATTTAAATCCTGCCGAATTTGAGAAGCTGTCAGCCCCATCATGGAGCTTAATTCTCCCGAGGACACCCGGACAACACCTTTCGCCTGCAAATCACCAAGATAACGGTAGTATCTGGGAAGCCGTTTGATAACCGCCTCCGATACACGTTTTCCCTTCGCCATTTTTCATCCCACCATTACATTTTGGAAATCGTATCCATTACATAATCTGCAAATTCTGCACAGGTTGCTCCGGTGTCGCGGCCGGTGATGGTCAGTTTCTTTTCTTCATACATGCAAATATCCAGCGCTCTTTCCAGCTTCTTTGCCTCTGTCTGATAACCGATATGGTCAAGCAGCATGACAGTAGCACGAAGCATACTGCAGGGGTCTGCATAAATGTCTCTGCCCTCCGTCACCATTCTCGGTGCAGAACCATGAATGGCTTCAAACATCGAATACCGTTTGCCCAGATTTGCGCTTCCGGCTGTGCCGACGCCGCCCTGGAATTCAGCCGCTTCGTCTGTCAGAATATCGCCGTACAGATTGGGAAGAATCAGAACCTGGAACTGCTGTCTGCGCTTTTCATCCACCAATTTTGCCGTCATGATATCAATATACCAGTCGTCCACTTCGATTCCGGGATATTCCTTTGCCATGTCATAGCACAGTTTTAAGAATTTCCCGTCTGTTGTTTTCACAACATTTGCTTTGGTGACAATCGTCACCCGTTTCTTTCCGTTGTTCTTGGCATATTCAAATGCGGCTCTTGCAATCCGCTCGGTTCCCTCGGTGGTCGTCACACAGAAGTCAATCGCAAGATCATCGTTCACATGAACGCCTTTGGAACCTACCGCATAGGAGCCCTCGGTGTTTTCACGGAAGAAGGTCCAATCGATTCCCTTTTCCGGCACCTTCACCGGACGCACATTTGCAAACAAATCCAGTTCTTTTCGCATCGCCACATTAGCAGATTCCACATTCGGCCAAGGATCGCCTGCGCGGGGAGTTGTGGTCGGGCCTTTTAAAATAACGTGGCATTTTTTCAGTTCTGCCAGCGCACTGTCCGGAATGGCTTTCCCCACTTCAGCGCGCTTTTCAATCGTCAGATCTTCAATGACATTGAACCGCACTTTTCCCTTCGCCTCTTCTTCTTTCAAAAGGAACTGAAGCACTCTTTGCGCTTCACCGGTAATTCTGGGACCGATCCCGTCTCCGCCGCAGATCCCGATCACAATCGTATCCAATTTCTTATAGTCGATGAAATCTTTTTCCTGTTTCATCTTTTCTACTCTTTTTAACTGTTCTTCAATCAAAAGAGCAAATTTATCCGCTGCATTTTTCGCAATGTTATCCATTTTTGTCCTCCTTGTTAAAAATTAATCAATACTATTATAATCCATTGCTGCGCCGAACGCAAGGTTTTCATGAAATTTTTCTGCCGAACCAAAAATCCGCATATAAACGCCAAATAAAAAGCAAGGCTGCATACCGCTCAATCGTACATACACTTGTCTTTCTATTCAATATTTTGATATGATAATCTGATGTAACCGTATTAAATCCATCTTGCCGCCAGACCTCTTGTTGATGATAAATCGCGAAAACAAAAAATGTATCAAAACTTTTCCGATTTTCTGTACTTGCTCGGAGTGACTCCGTATTTCTTTTGAAACAGTTTGTAAAACCATGACAGATTTTCAAATCCGCATTCGAAACATAAATCAATTATCGGTATATCGCTTGTTCTTAGCGCATTAGCAATATAGTTCAAGCGCAGATTGTTAATATATGCCGACACTGTAACTCCGTAGTATTTTTTCACACTTCTTGAAAGATGTTCACGCGATTTTCCGGAAAGTCGCACCATTTGAGCTATTCCTGCAGAAAAATTTTTCTTGTTATTCATTATTATGCATGTATCCTTCAGCCACTTGGGAATTTCTGAATCTTCACCCGATGTCGAAGAAATAAAGCATTTTGTAAAAATGTCTGCAAGCAGTAATCGTGCTTTCAGTTTTAATTCAGTATCATCATGTACTATGTTCAAACTTTCCAATCGCGACACCACATTATTGTACTCTTTCTCGGCAAGCGATACAAGCGGTGGCATTGTCGCCGCTATAAGGTTGCGTGACGGGTATGAATCTTCAAGGTATGAAAAAAGCTTATCTATCGTAGAATGTGAAAGTGCAAGATTTATAAAACTTGCACTTTCACATTCGTAATCATGTATATCATTCGGACGAATGAATACCAAATCGCCTGCTTTCAGGTTCTGTTCACCACCATTTACAATGTGCTTTATGTTACCGCTCGTCACGAGAAATATTTCAAAGAAATCATGATAATGCATTACAAAGTGTTCTGTTTCGGATAATACATTTCTGCATGTGCAGCCACTTTTCTGATTTATAAACCTTTCTTCAACAAGCATTTTCATAATATCACCACCGCTTTGATTTATATATACATCACTATAATATAAAAATTTTATCATGTCAACACAAGACAAAAATCGTTTTTTGTGATTTAATATTTTAAAAAATACAAGGAGGCAAAAACATGGATTTCAAGGCTGAAAAAATACGAGTGCTTTGCGAAAATCTTGATGTGATGAAAACAGAGTTGCTCGGGTATATCGATGGGTTTGAATACGCTTCGTGTGATTATAAGGGAACCTCGCATGAACCCGATAAAGCCGCAGTTTTTGAAAAATTCAAGAAAAATGATAGAATTTTTGGAAAAGACAAGCATTTTTGGTTTAAGACAAAACTCAAGACTCCACCGGCGCAGGATGGCAAGGAACTCTTTTTTCGACTTACTACCGGACACGAAGACGAATGGGATGCCACAAATCCTCAGGGTCTTATATATCTGAACGGACAAATCGTTCAGGGACTCGACATAAACCATACAACGGTGCAACTGGATTTTGACACGGAATATGATATTAAGATTTATTTTTACACCGGCACGGGATTGAACGGGGAGCATCTTGAATTTATACCTGAGCTTATAAGCGAAGATACAAAAATAAGGGATATTTACTATGATATTCATGTTCCGTATGATGCGGCAAAATGCTTTGATGAAGACAACGATAATTACATAACCATTATGAAGCACCTTGATGAGGCAGTTAAGAAAATCAATTTTCTTGTGCCCAAGTCGCCTGAATTCTATGAAAGCATAGATGATGCGTCTGCATATATGAAAGATGTATTTTACGGTCAGATATGCGGCAAATCTGAGCATACCGTAAATTGCATAGGTCACACTCATATCGACATCGCATGGCTCTGGACTGTTGCGCAAACAAGGGAAAAAGCACAGCGTAGTTTTTCGACAGTACTTCATTTGATGAAAAAATATCCCGAGTACAAGTTCATGTCGTCACAGCCGCAGTTGTTTGCACTGTTAAAAGACGACGCTCCCGAGCTTTACAGCAAAATTAAGAACGCCGTTAAAGAAAAAAGATTTGAACTCGAGGGTTCTATGTGGCTTGAAGCCGACTGCAATCTTTCAAGCGGAGAAAGCCTCATCAGGCAGATATTATTTGGAAAAAGATTTTTCAAAGATGAATTTGGTGTTGATAACAAATCTGTATGGCTTCCGGATGTATTCGGCTACAGTGCGGCTTTGCCACAGATTATGAAAAAAAGCGGTATTGAATATTTTGTAACCTCCAAGATTAGCTGGTGCGAATCAAATACAATGCCTCACGACAGCTTTATGTGGCAGGGTATTGACGGCAGCGAGATCTTCACATATTTAATGACGGCTCAGGATGTACCGATGGACGGAAAGCCACTTCGAAACACAACATATGTCGGATATATAAGGCCGTCGATGGTACTCGGTTCATGGAAACGATATCATGACAAAAAATACTGCGATGAATCACTCATTACATTCGGATTCGGTGACGGAGGCGGCGGCCCTACAGCAGATATGCTTGAACAGCAGAGGCGTCTTGCACACGGAATACCCGGCATACCGAAAACAACCATAGGCTTTTCGATGGATTTCATTGACCGCGTAAAACACAGTTTTGACGAATATTGCAAAATAAGCGGTTCTACTCCCAGATGGGTTGGCGAACTTTATCTCGAGATGCACAGAGGAACCTATACCTCTATTGCAAAAAACAAACGTAACAATCGAAAGTCGGAAATTATGTATCAAAAAGCAGAGGCCGTGTCTGTTATGGATAATCTTCTCTTTTGCACAAAATATCCGCAAGATGAGATAAATTCCGCATGGAAAGTAATCTTGCTTAATCAATTTCATGATGTTATCCCCGGTTCATCGGTTAATGAGGTGTATGAGATTACCGATAGAGAATATGCCGAAATCATGAAAATGGGAAATAGTATAATTGACGAAAAAACATTGCGCATTGCCGGGTCCGTAAAGACCAATGGCGGTATGTTTGTATACAATCCAAATGCTTTTGAGTGCAGCACTGTTGTAAATAACGGTGACGAGAGAATCTATGTTGAGAATATCCCTGCGCTCGGATACAAGGTTGTAAATAAGTATCATGCAACCACAGGAATCACCTTTGAAAACGGAGTTGCTGAAACACCGTTTTATACAATATGTTTCGATGAAAACGCAAACATATCTTCCATTTACGACAAAGAAAATGAGAGAGAAATAAACAGCGGTACTTTCAACGAATTTGAGATATATGAAGATTTTCCGCGTGTTTATGACGCATGGGAGATTACAGACTATTACAAGGATAAGGTCTATAAGCTCGGTAAACCGGATAGCATCAGTGGAGAAAAATGCGGTTGCGCATATTGCATAACGGTAATGCGCACATTCTTAAACTCGAAGATTAAGCAAAAGATATACCTCTATGAGAACATCCGCAGAATTGATTTTGATACCGAGATTGACTGGAAACAGGAACATCAGATGATGAAGATAGCATTTCCGGTGAATGTTCATGCAACAGAGGCGACATATGATATTCAGTTCGGAAGTCTCAAACGCCCAACGCATGAAAACACTTCATGGGATACGGCAAAATTCGAAGTATGCGCACATAAGTGGGCAGATATTTCCGAGGACAATTATGGCGTAAGCATATTGAATGACTGCAAATACGGATACAATGCAGAGGGTAACACAGTCAAACTGACTGTGTTAAAATCTGCAACATATCCCAACCCTCAAGCAGATAAGGAAATGCACCGTTTCTCATATTCGGTATTTCCTCACAGCGGTTCTTTCAAGACAGGCGGCACCGTCAAAGAAGCATATGTATTTAACA
The DNA here is from genome assembly GCA_934403665.1 of uncultured Clostridia bacterium. The sequence continues at coordinate 5,338 of CAKRUL010000035.1, forward strand.
ATCCGCTTACGGCAACGGCTGTTTCTGCCCAGGACGGTTCATTGCCGGATGCATACTCAATGATTACAGCCGACAAGGAAAACATAATGATCGAAACAGCGAAAAAAGCCGAGAACAGCGATGATATCATAATCAGACTTTATGACACCTTTGACAGAAAAACTTCTGTTAATCTTGATTTTGGATTTGAATTTGAATCGGCTTATATCTGCGATATGATGGAAAATGATGAAGAAAAAATTTCTGACGGTGGCAATTCGCTTAATATCTATGTAAAGAATTTTGAAATTGTGACACTTAAGCTTAAAGGAGCAAGAATGTAACAATTATGGGGCAATGACTGATGCGATCCCAAAAAGTTAGTCTTTGTATAGCGTAGTAGTTTTATGACTGCTACGCTATTTCTATGCAGCCAAGATGTTGAGCCAATATTGTACCGGACTCATCCACCCAAGTTTCTCTTTGATTCTTTTCTCGTTGTAATATTTTATATATTTTTCAATAGCCTCTTTAAGCTCATCAAAACTGTAATATGTAGTAGCATAATACATCTTCTGCTTTAATATTCCAAAGAAATTTTCCATAACAGCGTTATCATAGCAATTACCCTTGCGAGACATCCTTTGAAATATTTTGTTTTTTCTGAGAGCAGATGAATATGCACTCATTTGATATGCCCAGCCTCTGTCTGAATGGAATGTTCTTCTATATGGACAATCTGACGTTATTTCTATTGCTTTCTTTTGAGCAGATAGAATTCCAACAGCAGACGGTGCTTGCGTTATACTTGTAGCCTAAAATTTCACCGTTAAACATATCGAGCTTACAAAATTACCTATGTCCTTCAGCGTGATTATGGCATAAACATCAGTTATATTTATTGATCCTTCCTTTTGTCTACTCATTAACTGAGTATAAATATTTATTGTGATAAATTTAGAGTTTCGTAATACTATCCTCTACCGTTTGCTGATGCCTCTCTACACATTTTTTATATTCTTTTTAGTCCTCTGCCTCGGAGGAACTCTGATTGGACTGACGGTAATCCAAATAATTAAACCGATTCCGATACTGTTTGATCACGTTGACGGGGAATCCGTTCTGATAGGATGTGAATTCCTGAATTTCACCGGGGCTTTCCTTCCGGCTGACCCCTGTATAATAGGCTTTTCCCTCGCAGACCACCTTGACATAGATGGGATCACAGTCCGAAAGAAGCCCCCGGTATTTTTTCAGACCATACAGAATATACTGCTTTTTCGCATGGGGGGGCAGCCTTTGAAACATCTGCAGACCGTCTCTTGCGAGCAGAAGCATCGCCATTCCTTCGTAATCCTTTAAATAATAAGGCTCCGGCCACATGCCGTCGGTCATCAGCACAACCGCCGCAGGCATTTGCGAACAATCCGTGAGCGTTCCGGACAAATCGCCGGGCAGAAGATCCGCTGTCTGGGTTGCACCATCCCATCGAACCTCTGCACCCAGCGCTTCCCCCACCACACGAACCGGAACCATTGCTCTGTCCTGCACAATCAAAGGCGGAACGTCCATAGAATAGGCATTCCCGTTCACATATGCAACCGGGCTGCCAATGGTCAGCTTCACCGAATGTGTGCCCATGCTTCCGGTAACGGAACGTGTTGCATTGTCCCACGCAACCTGTGCGCCAAACGCATCCAAGACCGCACGCATGGGAACCAGAATCCGCCCGTCCACATTGACGGAAGCAACCTCCGGCCAAAGCAAAGTTCCGCCAACCCGCACCGATGGCGCCGAAAGCTTCTGAAATTCTGTTTCTCCGCGAAGGGATTGCAAATCCTCCTCACCCTGTATCAGATTTTTCGTATCGGTGTTTAACTCCATTCTTTTTTTCAGATAACGAAGCGCTTGCGCCGATTTGCCGGAAAGTGCGCTGACGCAAGCCGCATTAAACAAAGCAAGTTCATTTTCCGGATTCCATTCCAGCTGTTTTTCCAATGTTTCCAATGCGGAGACATACTGTCTCATTTGATACTGACTGACCGCCTTATTGAAGTAAGCCTCCATAAACGCAGGGTTTTCCTGAAGCAGTTGATCGGCAAGCCGGATACATTCCTGATGATTTCCGGCTTCCCGCAGACGATACATCTCGTTGACCTGATTCCACACCGTTTCCGTGTTTCCGGCAGAGACCGGCAATGAAAGCAGGAAGAGGCTCAGCAAAAGCCCAGCAATTCTTTTAACCCAATGTTTCATCATAACAGGCTCGCCCTCCGCCAATATATTTCGGTCGCGTTCTTGCACAGGTCAGATGTGCGCATCCGATTTGCCGGATGGAAAGCCTCACCGGAACTGCCACCGGCTGCAAATGCATGCCAATGAACGTGTCTCCGATATCCATCCCGGCTTGCCCTTTCACTTCCTCCACGGCAACGGGAGAAACCATATGCCGATAAGCGGTTGTGGCAAAAGAACCGCCTGCTTTCGGCTGCGGCACCACATTCACAATGGGCAGTCTCTCTTTTTCAGCGGCCTGCCGCTCCAAGATGATCGCACGATTTAAGTGTTCACAGCATTGCGCCGCAAGATAGATTCCGTTTTCCTGCAAAATCGGCGCAATCCCTTCAAAGACTGCTTCCGCCGCTTCCAGACTGGAACCGGAGCCGATGGATTGCCCGATGATCTCGCTGGAGGAACATCCGACAACAAGAATATCCCCTCTGCGAAGCGCCGCTTTCTCCAACAGCTCCCGTACCGCCCGTGCGGCTTCCTCTTTGATTTGTTTCATTGTATTCTCTCCTCTCCGATGCTGATGTCAGCCTTCAAGACTTTACAATTTCCCAATTCCGTAGTATAATATTTCCCATACAAAAAAGATGGAAAACATTCTGATGTTTTCTGATTTTCATAAAAGGGGCTTTGAAATGAACCAAAAACAAAAGAAAAAAATGTATCGCAAGCGCCGAATTGCTGTTTTGCTTTTTCTCCTTCTTTGCATCGGTGCTGTTGTATGGGGAATCCGCAGCTGTTCCTCACCCTCTGCCGAACCGTCTGCGGAAGAAACACTGGATCCCAATTACCAGTTTGTTGAGAAAACCGCTTCGGATGTTCACTGCGGTGATATGATTCTTGTCAACAACTGGACGCCTTACACCTTTCCGGAGAACAACGCTTTAAAATCCGTGTTTGATTTAAAAAACAACGATTACCAGGTCAAAGACCGAGAGCTTCTCTTAAACGAACAGATGATGCCTGCCCTGAATCAAATGAC
>CAKRUL010000036.1 GCA_934403665.1 uncultured Clostridia bacterium
GGGCAAAAGAAGTCGGGAAAAAATATAAAACCTATGTATTGAAGATAGACCCGGATGTCCGGGCAGATAACCGGGAATTTCGCCAAATTTGTTTGGATTTAGGCTTTGAAATCAAAGGGGAAAATTCGAAAAATTTCGAGGGGATTCAGCCAAAATTTGTATTTCGCATGGATATTAAGGATAAGACGGAAGAAGAAATTTTCATGAGCTTTCACTCTAAGACACGATATAATATCCGTCTGGCAGATCGAAAAGGAGTCAAGGTCCGAGTCGGAACAAAAGAGGATTTGAAACGGTTTCACGAAATTATGGAGGAGACCGGACAGCGTGACGAATTTGTGGTGAGAACTCTCGCGTATTTTGAGAAAATGTATGATTGCCTTGCACCTGATTATGCACGTCTTTATATGGCAGAGCACGAGGGAAAGGATATTGCCGGAACGTTCGCGATTTATTTCGGGGATAAAGTGTGGTATTTATATGGAGCCAGTTCCAACAGCGCAAGAAATGTAATGCCGAATTATCTGCTGCAATGGGAGATGATTCGATGGGCTATCGAGAAAAAGTGCCGGATTTATGATTTCCGGGGCGTCTCCGGCGATTTAGATGAATCCAATCCGCTCTATGGACTCTATCGCTTCAAAAAAGGCTTCAACGGAGAGTTCACAGAGTTTATCGGAGAATTGGAACTGGTATTCAATCCGATGCTGAACAAGCTCGTCGATACTTCGGAAAAAACATTCCGCGAACTGCGCAGAAGAGTTTATCTTTTAAAAGGAAAGAAGAAATAGTATGAATAAGACTCTGGTAATCGAAAAGGACAAGCTTTCGGAAAATATCCGTCTGATTCAGAAAACAGTGGGCGAGAGCAAGGTGATTGCCGTTCTGAAAGGCGACGGATATGGTTTGGGATTGGAAGCGTATGCCCGCATGTTATCCGAATGTGGGATTCGTTTTTTTGCGGTATCCGAGCCGGAAGAGGCGTTTTCGCTGCGCAAAAACGAAGTGGACGGAAACATATTGCTTTTGACGCCTGTCACAGAGCAGCCATTGGCAGAACAGCTGATCGAACAAAATGTGATTCTGACAATTCATTCTTATGAAAATGCAAAATTATACGAAAGTGCTGCTTTGAATATTGATCGGATTGCGCCGGTTCATATTAAGGTGGATACCGGTTTCGGACGTTTCGGATTTCAGGATATGCAGGAAATTCCGAAAGTGTTTAAGTTAAAGAATTTGTCCTTCGACGGAATTTATTCGCATTTTTCCTGTTCTTTCGAGAAAAAGTATCAGATTACAAAACAGCAATTTGAAAAATTTTTGAATGTATTATCGTATTTGGAAACATTGGGCATCGAGATTCCAATGAAACATATTGCAAATTCCAGTGCGGCTTTGCGGTTTCCGGAGACAAGGATGGATGCTGTGCGGATTGGTTCTGCCTTTTTGGGCAGACTCAGCTGTCCCACTTCGCTTTCGCTGAATCGGATTGCCTATTTGGAAAGTGAAGTGCTCACCACAAGTGAACTTCCTGCACATCATAACATTGGCTATGCCAATACATATGCGACCAAGAGGCCCACAAAAATAGCAGTTGTTCCTGTCGGTTATAAGGACGGGTATATGGTGGAAAAATCAAGAGATACCTTTCGTCCCATTGATATTTTGCGTTATCTTTATCAGGATGTAAGGCAACTCGGCAAAAAAACATGGGTCGAGATCGACGGGAAACAATATCCCTTGCTGGGCAGAGTCGGCATGTATAATATTGTTGCAGATATCACGGGGACGGATATCAAGAGCGGAGACATTGTGAAATGCAGTGTGAATCCGATTTTGATTGACAATCAAATTCCAAGAGAGTTCAGGTGAAGGAATCTTTGCAATTAACAAAAACGCTTTACCGATATGCAGACAAACATTATATTTCGTTTCACACGCCGGGGCATAAAGGAAAGATGAATTTGCCGCTTTCCGTATTCGATGTCACAGAACTGGAGGAGACAGACAATCTTTTCGACCCATCCGGAGTGCTTTTGGATAGCCAACAGGAATTGGCTGATTCTCTCGGTTGTGCGCAGACTCTTTTTCTTCCGAACGGAGCCACCAGCGGGAATTTAGGCGTTTTTTATGCTTTGTTCCGGGAAGGGGACAAAGTGTTGATAGATCGCAATTGTCACATCTCTGTGATTCACGCATTGGTTCTCAGCGGAGTGATTCCGGTCTTTACGCAAAGCCGTTTTTTGGATCAGTTGCCGTTGCCTGTGGATGCAGACAATGTGAAAATGCTTTTGGAGAAAGACCGTTCTGTTCGTGCCATTTTTGTCACATCGCCAAACTATTATGGGATGCTTGCGGATATTCGTAAGCTTTCCCGTTTGGCAGAACAGTATCACATTCCTTTGATTGTGGATGAAGCACACGGAGCTCATTTTTATTATACCGAAAAGAGAGAATATGCCGCTTTGCAGAATGGTGCTGACATCAGTGTTTTAAGTTTACATAAGAACCTTCCTTGTTTGACACAATGTGGGGCGATTGCCTATAATAACAGCTGTTTCGACAAAGTGAAACAGGGTGTAAAGTATTTCACCTCTACAAGCCCTTCCTACCTGTTGATGGGGGCGATGGATCAGCTTGCGGACAGGATGCGCCAAAACGGACGAAAAGACTTGAAAAAAATCATGGATTTGACAGTGGCATTGAGAGAAAAAATCAAAAAAATAGAACATTTGTCATTGATCGAAACCAAGCGCTATGATCCGACGCGGATAGTTGTTTCCATCCGGCATTGCAATGTCACCATGGATGTATTTCGGGAATACCTGAAACAAGAGCACCGGATTGTATGTGAAATGTCAGACGAAAAACATATTGTCTTTATCATTACCCTTTGCAATACCGAGCAGGAATTACATTGCTTGTACAATGCTCTGCATGCCGCATCCAATCAATTTGGCGCTTCTTTTCCGGAAAACAACCGGGAAGAGATTCCGCCTTTTTTGTCACAGATGGCAATTTCTCCGAAAAAGGCGCATTTCGCACCCAAAGAGGCAGTTCCGCTCACATCGGCTGAGGGGAGAATTGCCGGTGAGAATATCCTTTGTTTTCCCCCTTCGATTCCTCTGACGGTTTTGGGGGAACGAATGACCCAACAAACAATCGAAAACATCCGAAAATTTGCCGGGAGAGAATCCGTGCTGGCAGTAAAACAGGAGCAGATATAAATGCAGTATCAACAGATTATCGGGCACGAAACTATAAAAGAACAGCTAAGAAATATCGTATCCTCCGGGAAAATCAGTCATGCCTATATTTTTGACGGACCCGAAGGAATCGGCAAGCGGATGATGGCGCATGCCTTTGCAAGCTCAGTCGTGTGCGATCATTTTCAGCAGGAGCCTTGCGGAAATTGCAAAAACTGTCATCTTTCTTTTGGTAATTCTCACCCGGATATCATAGAAATGGATTTGACTATTGATAAAAATGGTGATATAAAAGAAAGTATCTCGGTGGAGGCAGTCAGAGAACTGAAGAAAGATGTTTATATCAAGCCCTTTTTTGCAGAACGGAAGCTTTATATCATTCCCAATGCACAAAAGATGACGGTAGAAGCGCAAAATGCTTTGCTGAAAGTGTTTGAAGAGCCGCCGCGGTTTGCCACTTTTATTCTTTTGACCAATGGGTTGTCCAAATTGCTGCCAACCATTCTGTCAAGAGGCGTTATTATCAAATTCCAGCCGCTTTCTAAGAAAGAACTGCATCAATATGCCTTGCAAAATGGTTTTCGGGCTGACAACCTGGATGTGCTGATGCGTCTTTCTAACGGACAAATCGGGCGTTTGGTTACTTTCGCTGAAAATGAAGAATTGCTTCTGCTTCGGAATGAAGTGTTGAAAGGATTTCGTTCCTTGGTTGTCGGGCAGAAACAGAATGCAATTGACGATATGTTTCTTGTGATGAAAGACGGGCAGGAGAAGATTTCGGATATTCTTGAATTTTTAATGATTATTCTTTCTGATATTGGATTTCTCCGTTCCGGAAACGGAGATCAACTGGTCAATTCCGACCGGCGGCAGGTTTTGGAGGAATTGGCAGATCAATTGGATTATCAGACTTTAAATAATTTGTTGATGTGCACTTTGTCATTTGCGGAGGGACAGCAAAAAAATCAAAACTATCTGGCAGGAATGATGAAATTGCTTATCGGCATGTGGGAGGAAATACATGGTTGAGATTGTAGGAATCAGATTTAAAAAAGTAGGAAAAACATATTATTTTGATCCGGGCGGAAAGAAATTCAAACCGGGCGATAAAGTGATTGTGGAAACGGCAAGAGGCGTCGAGATGGGGGAAATCTCCATTGAAAACCGCATGCTGGAGGATAAAAAAATTATTCCGCCGCTGAAAAAAGTCATGCGTGCCGCATCCCCCAAGGACTTGGAGCAGGTTATCATAAACGAGCACAAGCAGGAAGAGGCATTTCGTATTTGTAAAGAAAAGATAGAAAAGCATAAATTGGATATGAAACTGCTGGAGGTAGAATATACCTTCGACCGCAGCAAAATACTATTTTATTTTACTGCAGACGGCAGAGTGGATTTTCGCGAATTGGTAAAAGATCTGGCATCCGTTTTTAAAACGAGAATTGAATTGAGACAGATCGGCGTGCGGGATGAAGCCAAATTTTTAAAGGGAATCGGTGTCTGCGGCCGTCCGTTTTGCTGCACAACATTTTTAGGCGACTTTCAGCCCGTGTCCATCAAAATGGCGAAGGATCAGAACCTTTCTCTGAATTCTTCCAAGAATTCCGGCGGTTGCGGAAGGCTGATGTGCTGTCTGAACTATGAACAATCCACCTATGAAAAATTGTGGAAGGTTACGCCAAGACCTCGTTCTATCGTTGAAACACCTCAGGGAAGAGGCGTGGTAATCGATGTCAATCTTTTAAAAGGAACCCTTCGTGTTCTTTTGGATTCTAATGGCACGATTGTTCCTTTTGAAGTGAAAGAAATCAAAATTGTCAAGAATGTTGAAGCAGAAATCGATAAAGAGACTTTAAAAGAGCTGAAGAAGATGGAAGATTAAAGCCTGATCGGGACAATTCATAGAAATTTGCAAAAAAAATTTCAAATACTACTTTAAATTTTGCAGATAGTATGGTAAAATAAATTGAAAACTAAGGAGGTGCTTTCAAAATGGCTTACAAAATTACAGAAGCTTGTATCAGCTGCGGCGCTTGTGAAGCAGAATGTCCTGTTAGCTGTATTTCTGCTGGCGATGAAAGATATGCGATTGACGCTGATACTTGTATCGAATGTGGCGCTTGCGCAGGCGTTTGCCCTGTTGATGCTCCGCAGCCGGAATAAGCTTTTCAACAATCGAATTCAAAAAAACCTGTCTTATCTCTTTATAAGGCAGGTTTTTTATAGATGAAACCCAGTAAGAGGGTCGATAAAATACAGAAAAAACAGCAAGGAGAAAGCGATGAAATTGAATCCTTTTGAAAGAGTCGATGATTTGCAGTTGGGCGGCTTTCGGATTATTCAGAATAAAAATCATTTTTGCTTCGGCACCGATGCGGTTCTGCTTGCTTCTTTTGCTGATATCAAGCCGAATATGCGTGTTTTGGATTTGTGTTCCGGAAACGGGATTATTCCTATTTTACTGGCGGCAAAAACAAAAGCCGCACATATTACGGGAATGGAATTCTTTGAGGAACATGTTCAGATGGCGAAACGGTCGGTGCTTTTAAATGAACTGCAGGAAAAAGTGGACTTTCTGACGGGCGATATCAAAGAAATCAAACGTCTGGTTTCTTGCGGAAGTTTTGATTATGTGACGGTGAATCCTCCGTATAAACCGATACAAAGCGGATTCCAAAACCGCAACGATTTTAAAACTGCGGCACGGCATGAAGTGCTCTGCACGCTGGAGGACGTGATCAAGGCAGCACGCTTTGCACTTCGCTCCGGAGGAAAGCTTGCGATGGTGCACCGTGCAGATCGTTTGGCAGAAGTGATCTGCTTCATGCATGAGAATCATATTGAACCAAAACAATTGACGATGGTATCTGCAAGAAAAGAGGAAAAGCCAAAGCTGATTCTGCTGGAGGGTATCAGCGACGGAAAGCCGGGAATGACGATTACGGCGCCTCTGTTTCTATACGGAGAAAACGGGAACGTTACAAAACCATTCAGAGAAATGTACGGAAAGGGGGAGAACGGATGAACAACGCAGGAACCCTGTATGTGGTGGCCACTCCAATCGGAAATTTAAAGGATATTACGCTTCGGGCGTTAGAGGTGCTGGAAAGCGTGGATTTGATCGCGGCGGAAGACACAAGGCACACCTTAAAATTACTGAATCATTTTTCCATCAAAAAACCTCTGACCAGCTATTATGAACATAATAAGCAATATAAGGGTGCCCAAATTATCGCACAGCTTCTCGAGGGGAAACATGTTGCCTTGGTATCGGATGCAGGGACTCCGGTGATTTCCGATCCGGGAGAACTTTTGATTCAGGAATGTGTAGAGAATGATATTCCCATTGTGACAGTGCCCGGTGCATGTGCCGCTGTTTCGGCGCTTACATTGTCTGCGTTGCATACCAGACGGTTTGTTTTTTACGGATTTCTTTCCGCAAAGGCGAAGGAACGCACCGAAGAGCTGGAACAACTGAAGTACGAAGAAAAGACGCTGATTTTTTATGAAGCACCGCATAAACTGAAACAGATGTTAAAAGATATGCGGAACATTTTTGGAAACCGCAGAATATCGGTTTGCCGTGAAATGACAAAGAAATATGAACAAGTTCTTCGTTTCACGCTGGAGGAGGCAATTTCTTATTTTGAGGAAGAGGAACCCAAAGGAGAATTTGTTTTGGTGGTGTCCGGATCCGAGGAAAAGAAGGCGGCGGATTTCAATCCTTTTGCAGAGATGAGTGTAAGGGAACAGGTTCATTTCTATATGCAATCCGGCATGGAAAAAAAGGATGCAATCAAAAAGTGTGCCTTGGAACGGGACGTTCCGAAACGGGATGTTTACAAAGAAATGATCGACTGAAATTTTGACAAGAATGGAAAGCTGTGCTATAATGATAAAGAATGGTTCGCATTCAAAAGGAGAAAGCGAAGAAAGCTTGATATGGGAACTGATTCTGTCAAAAATGGCGGAATGGAAAAAGGGGGACTTGCCTATGTTTCAGATAGGTGATCGGATTGTTTACCCTATGCATGGTGCCGGTATTATCCGCGCCGTTGAAGAGAAAGCAATTTTGGGAGAAAAACAAAGCTGTTATATTTTAAAAATTGCTTACAGTAATATGGATGTTATGATTCCTGTAAGCAGTGCGGAAAAAGTCGGAATGCGGGAAATTGGCAAACCGGAGGATGTTGAACAGCTTTTTTCCTATATTAAAGACTATACATATAATACAACAGACAGCTGGAATAAACGCTATCGGGAAAATTTGGATAAGATTCGTTCCGGCGATATGAAACAAATTGCCGAAGTATTAAAGTATCTCATGTACCGGGAGGAGAAAAAACCATTGTCCTCCGGTGAGAAAAAAATGCTTCAGCAGGCAAAACAAATTTTATACAGTGAAATTGTGTTAATCAAAGACATCTCTCAAGAAGAAACAGAAGCAATGTTTAAAGAATGTATCGGCCTGTAAACGAGAATCGCCATGCATTCTTTTTTCCATATAAAAACAATGAATCGGAGGAGCATATGATTTTTTCATCCCTATTTCACAAAAAGGACGAAAATATATATTGTTCGGCTATTGTTTTGGGAGCAGGACAAGGAATCCGAATGAACAGCAATGTCAGAAAGCAGTTTATCGAAGTTCTGGGAAAACCCGTCATTGTCTATGCGCTGGAAGCCTTTCAGCACTGTGACGATGTGGACGAAATCATCCTGGTTGTTCCAAAAGAAGAAATCATCTATGCCAACGATATCGTGAAAGCCTTTGAATTGGATAAGGTGACAAAAATTGTCCCCGGCGGAAAGAGAAGACAGGATTCTGTTTTGTGCGGTCTGAAAGAGATCACAGAAAAGACGGATGTTGTTGCAGTGCATGATGGGGCAAGGCCCTTGGTGCGAACAGAGGACATTGAAAATGTGATTGAGGATGCGTTGGCATTTGATGCAGCCACTCTGGGCGTCAAAGCGAAAGACACCATGAAGCTGGTGGACAAAAGCAATATGGTTCTCTCCACCTTGGATCGGGAGTGCGTTTATCATATCCAAACGCCTCAGGTATTTCGGCGTGAGGTGCTTGTGAGAGGTTATGAAAATGCGGTGAAAAACGAGATGGAGTTCACGGATGATTCCGCTTTGGTGGAGGCAATCGGCGTTCCTGTCAAAGTGACGCAGGGAAGCTATGACGATATTAAGATCACAACACCGGAGGACTTAATCTATATGGAAGCAATGGTGGAGTTTATTGAGAATTAGGTGATGATATGAAAATCGGAATGGGGTATGAAGTACACCGGCTGAGTGAAAATAGAACATTCATCATGGGCGGAGAGGAAATTCCGAACCGCTTCGGTCTTTTGGGGCAA